>JAHBTB010000006.1 GCA_019638795.1 Fimbriimonadaceae bacterium
TCGAGACCGTTATCAACCAAACGGTTGAACATCTGAGACGCCGGCATGTAGCACCTCGACGTGTACTCGCGGACCATGCGCAGGGTGCTGAAGGTCGGGGCGAGCTCGGCCATGCTGTCCTTCATCATCTCTACCCATCCCACGGGGACACCGGTCTCCCCGCGGTGATAGAAGGTGGGCGCGATCTCTTGCTCGATGAGTTGGTAGAGGGCGCGCGAGTCGAGCCAGTCTTGGTGTCCCTCGTCGGGGCTGCTGCTTTCGTCGCCGATCGCCCAGCCGAGGCCCTTGCGGTACCCCTCGGCCCACCAGCCGTCGAGGATCGAGCAGTTCAACCCGCCGTTGGGCACGACCTTCATGCCGCTGGTGCCGCTGGCCTCCAGAGGGCGGCGCGGGTTGTTGAGCCAGACGTCCACGCCCTGGACAAGGCGTCGGGCGACGTGCATGTCGTAGTCCTCGAGAAAGACCATCCGTGTCCGAGCCCCCTCGTGGCGGATGAACTGGACGATGTCCTGGATCAGCTTTTTGCCGCCGTCGTCGCGGGGATGCGCCTTTCCGGCGAAGACGAACTGGACGGGCCGCTCGGGGTGGAAGAGCAGGCTCTTGAGACGCTCCTTGTCCTTGAAGAGCAGGGTGGCCCGCTTGTATGTCGCAAACCTTCGGGCGAACCCGATGGTCAGGACGCGCGGGTCCAGGATGTCTTGAACGCTCCTGAGGTCGATTGTCCCCGTCTGGGCCCGCAGGCGCTTGCGGAGGTGGGCCCGGCAGAAGCGCACAAAGTCACCGCGGGCGTTTTCTCGTGACTCCCACAGCGCCTCGTTGGGGATGTCGCGGACCTTGGCCCACATCTGGCGGTCGCTAGGGTCGTCACGCCATTCGGGGCCGATGTGTTTGTCGAGCAGAGCGCCGATGCGGTTGCCCACAAATGTCATCGTGTGGATGCCGTTGGTCACCGCGTCCACCGGCACGTCTTCCAGCGGGTAGTCGGGCCAGCGGTCTTGGAACATCTCGCGCGTGACTTGGGCGTGGAGCTTGCTCACGCCGTTCACATGGTTCGAGTTCTCCATGGCAAGGACGGCCATGTTGAGGGGCTCGGCCTCGTCACCCTTGTTGATGCGGCCGAGGCGGAGGAACTGGTCGAACGGCATCCCCAGTTCGCCGACGAGCTTGGAAAGGTGCTTCTCCAACATCGGCTTTTGGAAGATGTCAAACCCCGCCGGGACGGGAGTGTGCGTCGTGAAGACGTTGCCGGCGACCACGCACTTGCGGGCGGTGCGTAGGTCGCAGTTGTGCTCGGTCATGAACTGGCGGAGCCTTTCCAAGCTCAAAAATGCGGCATGGCCTTCGTTCATGTGGCAGACGGTCGGCTTCTTGCCGAGGACCTGCAGGGCCCGGAAACCGCCGATCCCCAGGATGATTTCCTGGCGGATGCGCATCTCCTCGTCGCCGCCATAGAGGTTGTCGGTGATGGACTGGTCGACGGCCGCGTTGTCGAGGATGTTGCTGTCGAGCAGGTAGAGCTCGACACGGCCGACTTGGGCCTTCCAAATCTGGCAGGTGACGGCGCGGTCGGGGAACTCGACCCGTACCCGCACCGGGTGGCCGTCGTCGCCACGCACCAAGGTCAGGGCCATCCGGTAGAAGTCGTGCTGCGGATAGACCTCGACCTGCCATCCGTCGGGGTTCAGTTGCTGACGGAAATAGCCGCGGGAATAGAGCAGTCCGATGCCGACCAGCGGGATGCCGAGGTCGCTGGCCGCCTTCAGGTGGTCACCGGCGAGGACGCCAAGGCCGCCGGAGTAGATCGGCACCGACTCGCTGATCCCGAACTCAAAGCAGAAATAAGCGATGTTCGTCGAGGCGCGTTCGCCGGGGTACTTCTGGTCGAACCACGTCTCCGACGCCATGTACTCGCGCAAGTCCTTCACGCAGAGTTGCAGGCGGGCCAGGTACACCTCGTCCTTCAGGAGCTCGTCCACGCGGTCGCCGGAGAGCTGGTTGATCACCTCGATAGGGTTCTGGTCGGTGGCGCGCCACAGCTCCGTGTCGGCGTCACGGAAGAGTTGCTGCGACTCATGGTGCCACGTCCAGCGCAGGTTGTACGCCAACTCCTTGAGCCCGGCCAGCTCCGGCGGGAGTTCTCGGACGACTTCGAACGAATGGGCGTACTTCAAACTGCGCATGGCGACCAGTTACATTATGGGTCGCCCTTGACCGTATATTTACTGGACTCACCGCCAGTTCGGGACGCGCCCGGGCTGTGTGGCGCCCTAGTTGTAGGGCACCCCTTGCACCCACGACCGGAACATCGCCGCCTGGGACTCGCTCGGTCCGGCGACGACCGCGCCGTCCGCGTCGACGCCAAACGACTTGGCGGCGAGGCGGCAGTCCACCGGCCCCAACCCGTCCACCCAGGCGTCGTAGAGCGGCCCCAGCTGTTCGCCACCGTAGCGGACGACCAGTTCTCGAATACGCGAGTCGCGGTATCCGGGCCCGCCGTGGCACTCCTTGTAGAGTTGACGCACCACGTCGTCCAAGCTGTGCTTGCCCTTGCTTTCGGCCCGGACCGCCCAATCGAGGGCCTGGCCGACGACGGCTCCCTTGCTGTAATAACTGAGGCCACCGTAGCCAAAGCTGCCCCGGACATCCCACACCTTCAGGCTGGCCTCGCTGGCCGTCACCTTTTGGGCGCCCGCCGACTTGTTCAGGTTGTCGCAAGACCGGAACATGCCCCGCACCGTCTGTTGCGGGTCGTTGAGGCCGGCGCGCATGGCGAGGACGTCGGCGTAGTAGTCGGTGACCCCTTCCAGCCACCAAAGCGTCGACGATTTGGCCGCCTTCGTGTAGTCAAACGGGCCGAGCGGCAGGGCGCGCACCGTCTTGACATTGACGCAGTGGAAGAACTCGTGGAAGATGATGCCGGCCATCTGTTTGGCGTCGCTCCCGTACGCGCCGATACGGCAGGACTCCAGGTGCTCAAGGCCCCCGCCTCCTCCGCCGAAGTCGAAGAAGAACCGGTACTCCTTCCACGGCAGGTCACCGACCAGGCGCAGGGTCTGTTCCGCCGCCTGGGCACCAACTTTGGCGAATCCCGACATGTCGGCGGGGATCCGGCCCGGCCCATAGCCGACCGCGATGACTTTGCGCCCGCCGAGGTCGACTTCGGCTGACTTGACCGTCGTCCCCATCACGAGCGGGCTGTCGATCAGGCGGTCAAAGTCTGGGGCGGTCCAGCCTTCTGGCGTCGTCCGAAGCGCTGTCTCGGTCTTGGCGTCAGCGCCATAAGGGTTGGCGATCGTGAGGGTCTGCTTTTCGGCCGCATGGCCGTCAAACCAACCAAACACGCCGCCACCGCTGATAAACAGCTCGTTGGCGCGGGCCCTCAGGTTGGGGCTGAAATTGCCGCGGGATTCGGCGACGGTGTACGTGACGGTGTCAGCTCCGCCCGGTACCGACCAGAGGTCTGGATCGGAGTCATTGTGGTCGGCCTGCACGGACGTGCCCTTGAGGGTGAAGCTCACGTCGCTGATCTTCTTGCCGTAGTGGACCAACTCATAGTCCCCCGGGATCCATGAACACATGCGGAAGGCCTTACTGGACCGGCCCGGGGCCAGAGTGACGGTGACCTTGGCCGTCCGGGTCTCGGGCTGGGGCACCACATGGTAGTGCGCCGCACCGGCAAGGGTCGAGAGGACGGCGAGTCCCAGGGTCAAGCTCGTGCGCGCCATTGTGCCAATAGTTCCTTTTCTCGTTCGGGGGCAAGGCCGGGCCTCGAGTCGGGCACACCCGACTCGTCCACCCAGGCCATCAAGTCTCTGACGGTCTCGGCCAGCGGTCGGGTACGCAATCCCGCCGCGCGCGCCGCTGACGTGTCGGCAAGGGGAAACTTCTTGCGCAGGTAGATGGGCAGCTCCGTCCAGTCTTGGACGTTGTTCTCGGTGAGAAACGCGTCGCTGACATGGACGGGCCGACCGCCGGTCCCTGCCGACGCGGCCTCGACCAGGGCGCCAAAGGTCAGGTCGGCATTGTCCACGTTGAAGACTCCGGTCACTGACTGTTCGAGCAAGTTGACCTGGAAATCGGCCAGGTCGCGGACGTCCACGCTCGTCACCCGCTTCTCGGCCGCGTCGGGCACGAGGACGTCACCACCCTCTCGGAACCGGTGGGGCCAGTAGGTGAACCGCCAGGTGTGGTCGTGCGGCCCGATGATCACGCCGGGTCGGACGATCGTCGCGAGGTCGCCCAGCGCCTCGCGCAGAACCACCTCGGTCGCCACCTTCATGGGGCCGTATGTCTCGCTGGTGATCTCCCCGTCGCCGAAGTCCGGCCCAGAGAGCCGGTCGGTCTCAACGACAAACGGCGGGTTGTCGTCGGAGTAGACGGAGATCGTGGAGACGTAGAGGTACCTGCCGACCCGGCTCCCGAGGAACGACGTGCTGGTTTGGAGGTCGACCGCCCGATAGCCGCATGTGTCGACGACGGCGTCCCATGTGCGGTCAGGCAACCGGTGCAGGTCGGTCTTGCGGTCGCCGAGGACAGTCTCGACCTGGGGGAAGACGTCGGGGCCAGACTGGCCCCGGTTGAAGTGGGTGACCCGATGACCTCTGGCGAGGAGGGCGTCGGTGAGGGCGCGGCCGACGAACTTCGTGCCGCCGATGACGAGGACGTCCATGGCTCGCCCCATTATAGGGGTCTTCGGGCCTTGTGGTGGCGACTAGACCGAAACGACGACCGGAATGACCACGGGCCGTTGCTGGCACTTGCGCTGGACGACCCGCTTGGTGACGTCGACGATGACGCCCTCCAGGGCCTCGCGGGACTTGAGTTCGGCGGGTTTCAGCTTGGCCAGTTCGTCGCAAAGGGTGTCGAGGGCGTCCTCGATGACTTCGCCAGGGCCGCTGAACCCGCGGACTTGGGCTTCGGGCCGACCTTCGAGGTGGCCTGCACCCAGGTCGGCGGCCAGCGAGACGACGACGACCCCGTCCATTGCCAGGGCCGACCGTTGCCCCAAGACCGTGTCGGTGACCGGGACGTTGCCATGTTGGTCGATGAGGACCTCGCCCCATTCGACGGACTTCTCGTCAACCCACGCCTTCTGGTCGTCGAAGCAGAGTTGCGACCCGTTGTGGATGTGGAACATCCGGTGTTCGGGGTGGCCCATCGCCTTGACCATGTCGAGATAGAGCAGTTGATGGCGGGGCTCGCCGTGGACGGGGGCGACGTAGAACGGCTTGGTCAGCTGGACCATCATCTTCAGTTCGTCCTGGTAGCCGTGGCCGCTGACGTGGATCGGGGTCGGGGCGTCGGTGACGACGTTGGCCCCGAGGCGGATCAGACGGTTGACCGTGCGCCAGATCATCCCCTCGTTTCCGGGGATGGGGCGGGCGGAGTAGAGGACGGTGTCGCCCTCGACGATGCGGAGGCGGGAGTACTCCTGCCGCGACATCTGGCTCAAGGCTGCCATTGGCTCGCCTTGGCTGCCGGTGACAAGGATGACCACCTTGTCCGCCGGTTGCTTGTTGATCTCCTCCAGGGGCAGGTACACGCCCTCGGCGACGTTGAGATAGCCCGTGCGCTGGCACATGCGGACGGTCTCGTCCATCCGGCGGCCGGCGACAGCGACCTTGCGGCCCAGCTCTTTGGCCACGTCGAACACCTGCTGCATCCGGTGGATGTTGCTGCTGAACATCGTCACCATGATCCGCCCGGTGGCCTTGGCAAACTCGCGGCGGTATCCCTCGGTGACCGCCGACTCGCTGGGGCCCCAGCCCGGCCGGTCCACGTTGGTCGAGTCACTGAGGAGGACAAGGACGCCCTCGTCGCCCAACTCGGTCAACCGCTTGATGTCGCTCGGTTGGTTGTCGACCGGGGTGAAGTCGAACTTGAAGTCGCCGGTGAACAGCACCGCCCCGTGGGGGGTGTGCACGGCCAAGGCGCACATTTCCGGAATCGAGTGGGTGAGGCGGACCGGTTCGACTTCCAAGGCCCCGACCTTGACGCGCTTGCCCGGTGCCATCCGTTCCAGGTTGACCTTGAGGAGTTTGACCCGCTCTTCCAACTTGGCCCTCACCATCGCTTCGGTGAACTCGGTGCAGTAGATGGGGCAGTCGAACTCGGTGACGAAGAAGGAGAGGGCACCGACGTGGTCTTCGTGGGCGTGGGTCAGGAAGACGGCTTTGAGGCGGTGCTTGTTCTGCCGAAGGTAAGTGAAGTCGGGGACGACGATGTCGACGCCAAAGTGTTCTTCGTGGGGGAAAGACAGTCCGCAGTCGACCAGCACCAGGTCGTCACCCATCTCCACGACGGTGCAGTTCTTGCCGATCTCACCTGCACCACCGAGGGGGATGACCTTGAGCAAACTCATTACTTCAGGTCAGGGTACCTCTGGAGGCTGGCCCTGGCCAGGACAGGGGTTGACTGAGAGGGCGAGGCGGCGCTGGGCGAGGTGGGCCCGCCAGTCCCACGAGTCGGGGTCGTCACACACTCTGAGCGGCTTGGGAGAGATGGCCCGTGAGGCAAGGGTGGCCAAGGTTTTGGCGACACCCTCGGACAGAGGGTATGCGGTGTCGGTGTAAGGCTTGGTCCGCGAACAGGCCGCGCAGACGGCGCGCAGGTGGAGGGGGCGGTTGCACCCGCTGCCGATGTTCTCGACCGTGACCATGGGCTCACCGCAGGACTCGCACCGCCCCCCGCAACGCTTGTTCACCTGCCGCTTGGCCGATTCTGGGATGCGGCTCTCACGCAAGGGCAGTCCGCCGCCCAACAGCCACCAGAGACGCTCGCCGAACACGACCTGCTTTTCGGCGGAGATGATCGTGCCCGTCGCCAAGGCCCCGCGGAACTGTCGGACAAAGGACGCCTGGTTGCGGCACGGCTCAGAGCAGTAGGGGCTGGAGAGTCCGTGATGGACGGCGTCACAGTTGGGGCACCGGAGCGGGTCCTCGGGGACGGCTTGGGGCTGGTCACTGTCGGCCAGCAGAACGTGTCGGAGTACCGACCTTGCCTGGTCTTCGAGGCTCTGGCCAAGGTCACCGACCGGGGGCAGGCTGGCGACGAGTCGGGCGGACGAGGTGGCGATGGCACCGTCATTATCGCCTGAACGGCCCGGCCGTCGGGACGGTGCCTGAGAATCTGCCGGGTTCTCGTCACAATTTGTCGCGTGACCCGCTATGACCGCCAGTCCATTACCTTTGCGATGGCCCTTTCCCTCCTGGCAGGTTATGTCGATGCATCGGGGTTCCTGTCGACGGGCGGTCTGTTCGTCTCGTTCATGAGCGGCAATTCGACGAGACTCGGGGTCAAGAGCGCGGCCAGCCAAGGGCTGATGGTGGTGCTCATCTTCGGCGTCATCGCGCTCTTTGTGTGCGGGGTCATCGCGGGGACGCTGGTCTCGCGGTTCTCGGGTGACCGGCGCAAGACGGCTGTCCTTGGTCTGGTCGTGACCTTTCTCTTGGTCGCCGCCGTCGCCCTCTCCATCGGCTCGACCTACGTGGCGACTGCTTTCATGGTCATGGCCATGGGGGCGGAGAACTCCGTTTTTCAGCGGGACGGCGAGGTGAGTATCGGCGTGACTTACATGACCGGGACGCTTGTGAAAATGGGCCAGAACCTCGCGGCGATGCTGCTGGGTGGCTCCAGGACATCCTGGTTCCCCTACTTCCTTCTCTGGGTCGGGCTCGTGAGCGGGGCCACCCTGGGGGCGTTGACCCACGCGCACCTGCGGTCTTTCAACCTCTGGCCCGCCTGCGTCCTGGCCCTCGTCCTGCTGGCTTATTCGCCAAGGGTCAAGGTCAGCGCCGCAGTACCGAACGAGTAGGGGGTGGCTTGACAAGCCAGGGGGAACTGGCTGCCGGACTAGGATTCGAACCTAGACGTACGGCACCAAAAACCGGTGTCCTACCGTTAGACGATCCGGCAAGCCGAGTGCGAGGATACCCCCGCACCACGCTTACTTGCGACGGGCCCGTCGGGCCACTGCGGCGGCCATGCCGCCGGCTACGAAGAGGGTCGCCGGCTCAGGGACGGGTTCCCGTCCTCCGTCGTCGCCCCCGCCTCCCCCGAACGGAACCAGGATACTGACCGCAGGGATCAGGACGCCGGGGTTGAACCCGGTGGGGATGACGGGTGGGGCCATGAGGCTCGGCACGCCTGGTTCGATGAGGGCCACGAGCTCGGCTGGGGCGGCCTCCAACTCCGCCGGAGCCGTCATCGCGACAAGGTCGCTCGGGACGGTCTCACCAGGCCGCTCGACCCCAGTCAGGTCGCGGACTGTCTCGTCACCGGGTTCCATGTCGGCGAGGACCGGCTGGTCCGGCTTGTCGCTACCGCGCATGAGCGGGTTGCCGCACGACGCCTTAAGCACCGGCTGACCGGATTTGTCGACCCAGATCTTGGTGCCTTTCCGATAGAAGATCGAGCGGGCCCGCAGCTCACCGGACTCGGGGACGTTGTAGACGAGGAAAACCCCGTCTTCCTGGGTCGCGCCCAGTCGGAGCCCCGACATCATGTCGATGACCTGTTCACGGGTCATGCCGAAGTGGCGCTCGTAGCGGTCCATGACGGTGCGGTCGTTCTTGATCTGCCGCATCAGTTCGGCATGGTTCCTCACCGATTTGTTGAGGAACGCGTTGGGTTCGGCGCGGCCGGTGACCGCGTCCCCAGGTTGCCGGTGGTACTGAGTCAAAGTTTGGGCTGGGGCGACCATGGCCATCAACCCAAGGACCGCCATGACGAGGCCAAGGCGCTTCATACCGCGGGAGTCCCTTCCATCCTGCAGACCGACCGACTCGACCAATATGTGACGGCCGAACACCGTAACATTACCATGTGCGCGGCGTGGGCTTTGGCTCCGACTTCCATGTTCGTTTGACGACGCCATGAAAAGCCTGTTCTGCAAGAGCTAGGTCAGAACGGGCTTTTCCCAAAGAATCTAGTTAGATTTCCTGTTCGAATCTGGCATCCATGCCGGCGCGGGCGCGGTTCGCCCTGTCAATAACCTCTAGGGCGTCTTTGGCGGCGGCCTGCTCGGCCTCCTTCTTGCTGCGGCCGTCTCCTTCGCCCATGACCTCGTTGTCGAAGATCACTTGGACCGTGAACCGGCGCTCGTGGGCCGTCCCACCCTCCCGGGAGACCCGGTAGACCGGCGTCTTTCTCCATAAAGATTGCGCGACTTCCTGGAGGCGGGACTTATGGTCGTTCGGGCTGACGTCCCCCGCACTGACTTGCATCAAGTAGGGGTGGAGTTGCTCAAGGACGAACCATCGGGCCTTTTCCAGACCCGACTCGATGTAGACCGCGCCGACGACCGCCTCGAAGATGTCGCACAAGACGGACGGGCGCGTCCGCCCTCCGGTGGTCTCTTCACCGGGGCCGAGGACGAGGTGCTGGTCCAGGCCGAGGGTCAGCGCCCGCTCGGCCAAGGGGCCCTCCTGGACCACGGACGAGCGGGCCTTGCTCATCATCCCCTGGTCCCAATCGGGCTGGTGCTCGTAAAAATATTGGGCGACGATGAGGCCGACGACAGCGTCACCGTAGAACTCCATCCTTTCGTAACTGTCTTGCACCGAATTGGCCGCCGCGGAGCGGTGGCACATGGCCACCCGGAACAAGTCCTCGCTCTTCAGGGGGATTGCTTTCGGGATCATGTGCGGAGTTTGTCGAGGGCCTCGGCGATGCGGGAGATGCCTTTCTCGATGTTCGATCGGCTGGTGGCATAGCTGAGGCGGAGGTGGCCCGGCCCCTCGAACACCGATCCGGGCACCGTGGCGACATGGGCGTCGGCGAGGAGGCGCTCGGCCAGCGCGAGGTCGTCGGGAATGTCACCGCCGATATGCTCCCGGAAGTCGGCAAAGAAGTAGAACGCGCCCTTGGGTTCGGCGATCTTCACGCCGGGGATCTGCCGGAGGAGCTTGACCCCGATGTCGCGACGGGCTTCAAACTCGGCCCGCATCGCCTCCACCTCGGCCGGCGGTAGGTTCAGGGCGGCCACCGCGCCAGCCTGGGCGAACGTCGTCGCGTTGCTCGTCACCTGGTCTTGCAGGTTCGCCATCGCGGCAGCGACCGGCTTGGGGGCGACGGCGAAGCCGATGCGCCAACCGGTCATCGCGTAGGTCTTGCTGCAGCCGAGGATGGTCACGGTTTGGTCGGCGACGTTCTTTCCCAAGGTCGCGACCGAAACGTGCTGGTGGCCGTAGGTCAGGCGCTCGTAAATCTCGTCGCTGATGATCCAGACCCCGTGCTTGACCGCCAACTCGGCGGCGGCCCTCAGCGTCTCCAGGGGCCAGGCCCCGCCAGTCGGGTTGCTCGGCGAGTTGATCACGATGGCCTTCGTGCGCGGGGTGATCGCCCCGGCGATCTGCTCGGGTGTCGGCACGTAACCGGACTCGATGCCGGTGTGGACTACGACGGGGGTGGCGCCGGCCAGACGGACCTGGTCGGCATATGTCATCCAGTACGGGGCAAAGAGGACCACTTCGTCGCCCGACTGGACGAGGACCATCATCGTGTTGTAAAGGCTGTGCTTCGCGCCGCAACTCACGACGATCTGGTCGCCCGTGACCTCCAGCCCGTTCTCCCGGGAGCACTTTTCGACGATGGCCTGGCTGAGGGCAGGGAGGCCTCGGCTGGGGGCGTACTTGGTCAGGCCTTTGTCGATCGCCTCCTTCGCCGCCGTGTTGGCGGCGTCCGGACTGTTGAAGTCGGGTTCGCCCGCGGCAAAGCTGATCACGTCGATACCCTCGGCCTGCATCTTCCGGGCCCGGGCGGTCATGGCCAGCGTCGGCGAGGGCTTCAGAAGGGAGGTGCGGTCGGCAAGGGCCAGGGTGTCCACTGAACCTGCATAATACCGGACGATGCCCCCCACGGACCGACGTCCGCCCAGGTTCGGCCCGACCTTGGCCGGGGTGTGCGTGTTGGCCTTGGCCGTCCACGTCCTCTGGGGCGGGTCGGCCCACTTTGGGCCGGCCGAGTTGATCGGCGCGTTCGGCCGACCAGGCGCGGACGACCCGGTGGCCACGGTCTTGTGGCAGGTCCGGTTGCCGCGTGGCCTGGGCGCAGGTTTGGCCGGAGCGCTCCTCGCCGTCGTCGGGGCGGCGTTCCAGTCGCTGTTCCGCAACCCTCTGGCCGAGCCCTACGTCGTCGGCGTCAGCAGTGGGGCGTCGGCGGCGGGGGCCCTTGCCGTCGTCGCGGGGGTCGCGGGCGGGCTTGGGCTCCTTGTGGCGGCTTGGCTGGGCGGTATGGCGAGCCTGGCCCTGGTGTTCGCCCTGGGGCGGCCCCAAGGGTCGGCCTCGGTGGGCAGGCTCCTGTTGGCCGGTGTCGTCGTCGGCACCTTGCTCGGTGCCGTCACCGTCCTTGTGCTCCTGATGGGGCACCGCGACACAAACCAGGTCTTGCGGTGGATGATGGGTTCGACGACCCCCATGTTTTGGGACCGCGTCGGCGTCTTGGCGGTGGCTTTGGCGGCGGGGACGGCGGTCCTGGCCCGCCAGGCCAGGGCGCTGAACACGGTCGCGATGACGGGGCAATTGGCCGACACCATGGGGGTCGACGCCAAGTCGTTGACAAGGACGGTCCTTTGGACCGGGTCGGCGATGGTCGGGGTCAGTGTCGGGGCGGTGGGGCTCGTCGGGTTTGTCGGACTGGCCGCACCCCATATTGCCCGGACCCTCCTGGGGCCGGACCTGCGGCGGACCTTACCGGCGTCCATGGCCCTGGGGGCGGCGATGCTCCTCGTGGCCGACGTGCTCGCCATCCGGTTGCTGCCTGGCATCGAGCTACCGGTCGGGGCGGTCACCGCCGTCTTGGGCGCCCCGCTTCTCCTCTACTTGTTGCGCGACCGCGAGATCTATTTGTAAGGGTTGCAGAGCGGGTCACCGACGACGAGGTCTTTCCACTTGACCACCGGCGACGCCATGTAGAAACTTTCGGCGAGGTTGTATCCGGAGACGTACCGGTCGAAGAGGATGTCGGGCCGCGCAAGGGCGAAAGTGTAGGGCTCGCTGACGTAACCCTTCACCCCGGTGACCCCCGAGGAAATGAGATCGGCGATCAGGCTTTGTCCGCCGGTGGTCCGCTTGAACGTCCGGGCGCTGGTGGACACAAACGTCTCGCACAAGGCGCCCGGAAGAAACTTGATTCCACGGTAGACCTTGAGGTTGAACTTGCCGTCGTTGCTGCCCCAGGTGATGTATCCCATCACGGCGCGTCCGGGGTCACCGTAGACGGCGCTGTTCTCGACGACCGCCTCCTTACCCGCCTTTCGCAGGAGCCCCGCCGCCGTCGCCATCGTCCCCTGGAGTTCGCCATAGCCGCCCGTCGTCCGGTTGCCGGCCTCGTCCATGTAGAACGGCCCGGCCACGGGTTTGGCGGCCAGAGAGTGGTCGACCAGGCCCTTGGCGTCCTCGATGGTGTAACCGTCCAGCCGGGTGACCAGATACATGTTGAACTTTGCGCTGTCGAAGTGCTCCTTCTTGCCGAAGTAAGGGTTCATGCTCTTGCGGATCTCCTCCTCGGTCAGCTTGCCGATGCCGGGCATGTCGCGGTTCATCACCGCGAGGTAGGCGTCGGTGCTGGGGCCCCCGCCGTCCCCGATGCGGATGGGGACACCTTTGGTGAGCACGATGTAGTCGATCCGGGTCTTGCTCGCCTTGACCGCCTTCTGGACCGGCTTGAGCAGGGCGTAAGTGAACTCGTCTTTGCTCACGGTCTCGGTCTGGCTCATGTCCACCGTGACCACATTTTCTTTGGGAATGTTGCGCTTGAGCCGGTAATAGCCCCCGATGGAGCGACTCTCCAGGCTCGCCATGTTGATGACGACCATCACGTGCGACGTCTCGTCCTCCGCGGGGGCTAGGAGGGTCGGGTAGATGAGGACGGGAGCGAGGAGGTAGGTGAGCATGGGCCTTCGAGTGTTACAACGCTTCAGTTCTTTTTGACGAGGGGCAAAAGACCGTCGTGTCGTTTTTTTGTCGGCAGGGCCATCATGGTGGCAGGTACCAAGGCTCCATGACCACGGCCGCACAAAGCAATGAATGGACCAGGGCATACCTGGAGAACGACGCCGCCTACGACGGTCTCTTCTTTGTCGCGGTGAAGACGACAAAGATCTTCTGCCGGCCCGTGTGTCCGGCGCGGAAGCCGTTTCCCAAGAACGTCGAGTTCTTCGAGTATGCCAAGGACGCTTTGACGGCGGGGTACCGGCCCTGCAAGCGGTGCCGCCCCATGGACATGGGAGTCAAGCCGCCGGAGTGGGTACGGCCGGTCATATCGATGGTCGAGGCCGAACCGCAGACACGGTGGCAGGCCCGTCACCTGGTCGAGCAAGGCGTCGACCCGGCGCGGGTCCGGCGATACTTCAAGCGCCAGTACGGCATGACCTTCGCCGCGTACTGCCGGGCGCGGCGCCTGGGGACGGCGATGGACGCCCTGCGCCGGGGTCAGATGGCATTGGAGGCAGGCATGGACAGTGGGTTCTCGTCAAGCAGCGGGTTCCGGGCGGCGTTTGACCGGGTGTTCGGGGTGAGTCCGAACCGGGTCGGCCACTTGTGCACCGTGACGATGCGGTGGTTTGATTCGCCGCTCGGGCCCTTGGTGGGTTGCGCGACGGACACCCATCTTGTCTTGCTTGAGTTTGCCGACCGGCGCATGCTGGAGACCCAGATGAAGACGCTCCAGAACCGACTGGGTTGCGTCGTGGTCCAGGGCCCCAGCGGACTGCTCGACGAAGTCGGCCGCCAGTTGGACGAGTATTTCGCCGGCCAGCGGACCAGGTTTGATGTCCCCCTAGCGACGCCGGGCACTCCGTTCCAGGAGGAAGTGTGGCGTTATCTGTGCACGATCCCCTTTGGCGAGACGCGTTCTTACGGCCAAATGGCCAAGGAACTTGGTAGGCCGGACGCCCAGCGGGCGGTGGGCAAGGCCAACGGAGACAACCGGGTCGCGATCATCGTGCCGTGCCATCGGGTCGTCCGGTCGGACGGCACGCTGTGCGGCTACGGCGGCGGGCTCTGGCGCAAGAAACGGCTCCTCGAGCTTGAATCTGGCCAATGCACCTTGGCGGGCGTCGAGGACTGAGCCTTCACACGTTGGCAGTCGAGAAGCTCCGCACAGACTCGACCACCCAGGCCGCTTGCTCGTCGGTCATGTTTTGGTGGACGGGCAGACACAGAACTTGGTCGGACACTTCTTCGGTGACCGGCAACGAACCCTTGCCCTTTCCAAAGTGCGCGTACGGCTCGTGCAAGTGGAGCGGCACGGGATAGTAGATCGCGGAATCGACCTCGTTCTCTTTCAGGTGGGCCATGAGGGCGTCGCGACGGGGAGTGCGGACGCTGAACTGGTGCCAGGTGTGATGGTTGCCGGGTGAAGTGGTCGGCAGGTGCAGCGGCAGACCCGCCATGTCCCGCAGGTAGGTCGAAGCGACCGACGCCCGTCTCGCGTTCCAATCGTCGAGGCGGGCCAGCTTCGCGCAGAGGAAGGCGGCCTGCAACTCCGGCATGCGGCTGGTATAGCCGACCTCGTCGTAGTAGTAACGCTCACGGCCCATCCCATGGATCCGCAGGCTGCGGCTGCGCCGGGCGACTTCATCGTCGTTGGTCAGGATCAGGCCGCCGTCGCCCGCCGCGCCCAGGTTCTTGGTCACGTAGAAGCTGAGGCCGCTCGCCACGCCCCACGCTCCGGTGTAAATGCCTTCGTGGTGGCTCAGCACCGCCTGCGCGCCGTCCTCAAAGACAAGCAACCCATTCTCCTTGGCGATCGCGTCAAACGCCTTGACGTCGGCGAGCTGGCCGTAGAGGTGCACGGGAAGGACGGCCTTGGTCTTGCTCGTCACCGCCCTCTTGACGGCCTCGGGGTCCAGGCAGAAGGTGTCGGCGTCAATGTCGGCGAAGACGGGAGTGGCCCCGATCTGGACGACGACCTCCACCGTGGCGACGAACGTGAAAGCGGGGACGATGACCTCGTCGCCCGGGCCGACGCCGGCGGCCTGCATCATGATGCGCAGAGCGTCAGTGCCGCTGTTCACCGCGATCCCGTGCTTCACGCCGTGGCGCTGGGCGAGGCCCTCCTCAAGCTCCTTGTTGAACCTGCCCAAGACGTAGGCTCCGCTCGACAGAATCTCGGCGAACGACGCCTCGACGGTGTCCTTGACTTCGTTGTACTGCGTTTTCAGGTCGATGAAAGGCACGCGCACGGTGCCCCAGTATGGGGCTGGTGACGGAGAGGTCCAGGGGCCGGAGGGGCACAATGGCGGGGTGCGCCCTTTGCCCTGGCCCGTAGTCCTCGCCTCGGCGTCACCCCGCCGCCAAGACCTGCTCCGGCGCTTGGTCCCGGAGTTCGAAGTCCTGCCGGCCGACATTGACGAGGACGCCCTCACTGTCGACGACCCGTACGCGACGGCGCAGAAGTTGGCGCGGACAAAGGCCTTGGCCGTGGCGGAGTCTCGCCCCGAGGCCATGGTGGTCGCCGGGGACACCGTCGTGGCCCTCCAAGACGGCAATGAATGGCGGCAGTTGGCAAAGCCAATTGACGAGGCCCACGCTGTGGCGATGCTGACCTTGCTTTCTGGACGCACCCACACCGTCGTCACCGGCGTCTGCCTCCGCTGGCCTGGTGGCCTTTCGGCGTTCACCGAGGCGAGCAAGGTGACGTTTCGGGCCCTGAAGCCGGGTGAGGCGGAGGCATACGTGGACACCGGCTCGCCGATGGACAAGGCGGGGGCCTACGGACTGCAGGACGGGTCCCAGAGCTTTGTCGAGAAGGTGGAAGGCTCGGTGACGAACGTGGTCGGCCTGCCCTTGGAGCGGTTGGAAGAGGCCTTCGCGAGTCTGACGGCCCGCAAATGACGGTCAGTCGAGGAACAGAGGTGACGCAGGCACGGGCCCCGGGGCCACGTGGACGGCTCCAGCGATGTCGGGCGGGGCGGTTCGCCGGGAGTGGACCCGCAGCACGACCTGGCCGACCTCGACACGGTCGCCCACGGTGACGAGGGTCTCGACGCCGACGGTAGGGTCGATCCGGTCCGCCTTGGACTCGCGGCCGCCCCCGAGGTGGACGACGGCCAGGCCGACCGCTTGGGCGTCGATGCGCTCCACCCAACCCGCCGGGCCTGGCCAGACCACGTCGTGGACGTGAGGGGCGCATGCCCAGTCGTCGGAGTCAAAGACGGTCATGTCTGCACCCTGGGCGGCGAACCAGTCGCGGGCCTTGGCCAAGGCCCGGCCGTCGACGAGGGCTCGGCGGACCTCGTCGATGTCGGTGGGGCGGCCGACTTCCGCCAGGGCCGAATGGGCGAGCCTGACGCACAGGTCGGCGAACCGGCCCGTCTCCCTCCCGGCGAGGACGGCCAGCGCCTCCTTGACTTCGAGGGCGTTTCCCGCGCAGCGGCCCAAGGGCTGGTCCATGTCGGTGACATGGGTCGCGACGTGGAGCCCGGCCCGGCGGCCCACCTCCGTCAGCCAACTGGCGAGCTCTCGGGCCGAAGTGGCGTCGCGCATGAACGCCCCCGATCCGCATTTCACGTCGATCACCACGGTCTCCGCCCCGCCGGCGATCTTCTTGCTGAGGATGCTGCTGGTGATGAGGGGGATCGACGCGACCGTCGCGGTGACGTCGCGGAGGGCGTAGAGCTTGCCGTCGGCGGGGGCGAGACGGGGCGTCTGCCCGGTGAGGGCGAGGCCGATCTGCCCGGCCTGGGCGACCATCTCCTGCGGCGTGAGGTCCACCCGGAACCCGGGCACGGACTCCAGTTTGTCAATCGTGCCCCCGGTGATTCCCAGGCCACGGCCGCTCATCTTGACCATGGTCAGGCCCAAGCTGGCGAGGAGGGGGAGGAGGACAAGGGTCGTCTTGTCGCCGACTCCGCCGGTGGAGTGCTTGTCCAAGCGAGGACGGGGAAGGCCGCCCAGGTCCAGCCGCTCACCAGAACCGGCCATCGCGAGGGTGAGGTCCGCGGTCTCGTCGAGGGTCAAGGGACGGAGGTAGGCGGCCATCAGCCAGGCGGCGAGTTGGTCGTCGGTCCAGGTACCGTCGGCGGCCGCATTGGCGAGGGCGCTGAGTTCCTCGGCGGTCTGCACAAGGCCGTCACGGCGATGGGCGATGACCGAGACGGCGTCCATGCCGCCCATTTTACGCGGGGCTACAATCGCGCCCATGGAGACGATCCGGAGCAAGACGGGAGCGCGCCAACTGCAGAAGGCGGCCCGCCGGCAGTTTCCGCCCCGGGTCGAGGTCTCTTTCTACCTGCAAGACTGGGACGACGCCTACAACGTCGGTGGGATGTTCCGTGTCGCGGACGCCTGTGGGGCGACCGAGCTGGTGATGTCGGGGAAGACCCCGACTCCGCCAGACCCGATGATCGGCGTCACGTCCCTGGGTAACCACCGCCGGGTGCCGTACCGCCACTTTGCCCGCCACGACGACGCGTGCGCCGCCCTCTTGGCCGACGGCTGGTCGCTGGTCGCGGTGGAGATCGCGGAGGGCGCGGAGCCCTACCAGGAGTTCGATTTCCCCGAGCGGACATGCCTGGTGATGGGGAACGAGGAGAAGGGGGTCTACGCCAACGTCCTCAAGAAGTGCGCCGGGGCGGTGTACGTGCCCATGTACGGCAAAGGCCGTTCGATGAACGTCCACGTCACCGCGGCGGTCGTCGCCTACCGGGCGTTGCTGGGTTGACGACCTACTGCTTGGCCAGGTAGCGGTCGATCTCCCCGGCGGCTTGGCGTGCCCCTTGCCGAAGGTCCAGACCGTTCTTGAGGACGCCGTCCATCAGCTTGGCCCCTTCGGTCTCGACAAAGTCGTACCCCCGCACCCGGCTGCCCCAGGGTGGCCGGGCCGTGGCGGTGATGGCGAGGAACGCCTTTTCCCGGTCGTCCTTGGCCAACTCACGGGCCACGTCTTTGCGGGCGCAGACCGCGACCCGGGAGGCCTGGATCTTTCGCTGGACGGGGGCGCTCGTCATGTATTTGACGAACTCCCACGCGAGCCCAGGGTCTTTCGCGTCCCTCGACACCCCCATGGCGGCGGCGTAAACCACCGTCTTGCTCGGCTTGCCGTTGGCGCGCGGCATGGGGAGGACGACAATGTCGTCGAGGTCCAGGTGCTCGGACTCGGCGAACGACGTCAGGGCCCAGTGTCCGCTCACTTCCATCGCGCAGTCTCCGTTGGCGAAGGGGTCGACCCCGGCCGCGGCGGCCTGGGAGAGGGCAGGCGCCGACTTGTCGACCAAGACCATGTCGGCAAGCATTTGGAGTGCGGCGGTCGACTCGGGCCCGTCCAGGTGGCCAGAAGCTTGGCCGCCGTCCGCAGAGAGGACGTCACCACCGTTGTTCCAGACCCACATGATCCAGCCGGGCATCCAGGTGGTGAAGTTGAACCCGTATTTGTTCCCTTTGGTGAGTTGGCGGGCGGTCTGGCGGAAGTCGTCGACCGTCCAATCGGGCTTGGGGACGGGGACTCCCGCCTCGCGGAACAGTCTACGGTTCGCGTAGACGACCATCGGTGTGAAGTCGAGGGGCACCCCATACTGCTTCCCGCCGCGCCGGTAGATGTCGAGGACGTTGGGAAAATAGGCGTCGATCGAGAACTGCTTGTCTTGGGCGATGAACGGAGTCAGGTCGCGCATCAGCCCGTTGTCGACGAAGACGCCGCTACTGGAAGCGTCGAGCGTGATCACGTCGGGGGCTGACTTGGCGACAAAGCTGAGGAGCATCTTGTTGACGTAGTCCTGCGACCCGGGTGTCCCCTCGACCTGGATTTCGACACCGGGGTGTTGCCGCTCGAACTCTTCGAAGACCTCGCGATAGGCGACCATCACCGCGCTGTCATCGCCCGCCCCGCCCCAGTTGGCGACGCGGAGGACTTTACGGTCTCCGTCCGGAACGCACCCGGACGCCCAGACAGCCCCTAAGGCCATGACGACGGCTAACTTCCAGGGGCCAGGGTTCGACATGGACATGGCTGCTGACCGCAAGTATGGCCCGGTGCCGACCGACTACTTGCCAAGAAACTGAAGCAGTTCGCCCACGGTCCGGTCCTTGACCAAGCCACATCGGAACGGCGAGTCCATGGCGATCGTGTACGTGTTGCGCCGTCCCACCCGCGTCCGGGTCAAGACTCCGTCGGCCTCAAGTTCGGACACGATCCGTTGGACGGCCCGTTCCGTGACTCCCACGGTGAGAGCCACCTCGCGAAGGCGCACATCGGGGTTCCTAAACAGGCACAGAAGGACGAAGGCGTGGTTAGTCAGATACGACCACATCGGGCTGTCGGCGAGAGTCTTGGTGGCCATTGATCGTTGAGTCGTGAACTATAAAAGTTGCAGACGCACTGAATTATGGCTCAAACCATGAAATCTGTGCCGCGACATAGACCGTGGGGCCTACTGTTTCCGGCCAATGTCGCAACGGGGCGATGTCACAATAGTTCGATAAGTCACCGCGTCAGTCAGCGGTTTTTTCTTGTCCTGACGCCCAGAAGTGTCACAATAGGGGTGCGGGCGGAAGGTGCTTATGGATATGGGGTCAGAAATGAGCAACAAGGTGCGTACCAGGTCTGGGCCGGGCGAACACGATATCGAAGACATTTCGCGGGCGTTTAAAGCGTTGGGCGACTCCACACGCCTCGGCATTGTCGCCTTCCTTTGTCAGGTGACAGCAGCGGGTCAAGACGGCGCCACCGTCGGCGAGGTGAGCAAAGCCGTCACCGGGATCGACAAGGCCAACCCAAGGATCAGCTTCCACCTCAAGGAACTCAAATCTGCCGGTCTGATCACGGTCGAGAAGCAAGGCAAGTTCATCGTCTGCCGGCCCGACGTCGGCCGCTTGGCGAAGGTGATCTCCTACATGTCTGCGCTGGGCCACAGTGCGGGCGTGGGGCTCTGAGCGGTCCGGTAGGGACCGACGACGAGGGTTGGTATGCTCTGCCCTCGCAATGCCTAGCGTCGTCACCATGTCGCCGACCGGGCTCGTCGTGCCCGACGAGCCGATCATCCCGTACATCGAGGGAGACGGGACGGGCCCGGACATCTGGGCCGCGTCAGTCCGTGTGTTTGACGCCTCGGTGGAGAAGGCCTATGGCGGAAAGAGGAAGGTCTCGTGGCGCGAGGTCTTGGCCGGTGAGAAGGCGTTTATCCAGACAGGCGAGTGGTTGCCCCAAGCGACGCTGGACGACTTCAACTCCCACCTGATCGGTATCAAGGGCCCCCTGACGACGCCCGTCGGTGGCGGTATCCGGTCGCTCAACGTCGCCCTTCGCCAGATCCTCGACCTCTATGTTTGTCTGCGCCCTGTTCGTTGGTTCGAGGGGGTGCCATCTCCGGTGAAAGACCCCGGTGCGGTGGACATGGTCATCTTCCGCGAGAACACCGAGGACATCTACGCGGGCATCGAGTTCGCCGCCGGCACGCCGGAAGCCCAGGAGACGCTCGACTTTCTCCGCGCGAAGTTTCCCAAGATGTTCGACAAGGTGCGGTTCGGCACCGTTGAGAAGACCAGAGACTTTCTCACGGCGACCGGTCAAGACTCTGAACCCGAGGTCATGGTCGGGATCGGCATCAAGCCGGTCTCCGAGTCGGGCTCCATGCGCCTCGCCTACGCGGCGATCAAATACGCGATCGACAACGGGCGGAAGAGCGTGACCCTGGTCCACAAAGGCAACATCATGAAGTTCACCGAGGGCGCGTTCCGCGACTGGGGCTACCAGTTGGCGAAGGAAGTCTTCGGAGCCGTCGAGATCGACGGCGGGCCGTGGTGCCAAATCCCCGCCGGTAAGCCGGGTGCAGGCCTGGTCATCAAGGACGCCATCGCGGACATCACCCTTCAGCAGGTGTTGACCCGGCCGAAGGACTTCGACGTCATCGCCACGCTGAACCTGAACGGGGACTACTTGAGCGACGCCTTGGCGGCGCAGGTGGGCGGCATCGGCATCGCGCCTGGGGCGAACATCAACTACCTGACCGGTCACGCGATCTTCGAGGCCACCCACGGCACGGCTCCCAAGTACGCCGGTCTCGACAAGGTGAACCCGAGCTCGGTGATCCTGAGCGGCGAGATGATGTTCCGGTACCTGGGCTGGACCGAGGCGGCTGACCTGATCCTGAAGGGCATGGACGGGGCGATCGGGTCAAAGAAGGTGACCTACGACTTTGCCCGGCTCATGGAAGGTGCGACTGAGATCAGTTGCAGCGCTTTTGGGGACAACATCATCGCCCACATGGGCTGACCCGTGGCACGACCGCGGATTGGGGCCGGTGGTCTGCCTGCCGAAGCGGCGCGGGTACCCTCGGCCCCGATGGCTGGCGTCTTTGCGCGTTCCTTCTTCGACGCGGAACGTCTGATGCGCGAGTTCAGGTCCGACGAGTCGGCCATGGCGACGCTGGACGACCTTGCCGCGCGGCTGACCCAGTGCTTCAGGGACGGGAACAAAGTGATGGCGGCGGGCAACGGTGGGAGCCATGCCGACGCCCTCCACTTCTGCGAGGAGTGGACGGGACGGTTCAAGAAGGACCGCGTCCCCCTGCCCGCCATCGCCTTGGGCGAGGCCACCCACATGACTTGCGTGGGGAACGACTACGGCTTCGAACACGGCCTGAGCCGTCTGGTCACCGCATTGGCAAAACCGGGTGACATGCTCGTCCTCTTGAGCACGAGCGGGAACTCGGACAACCTGGTCCTGGCCGCCCAGGCCTCCCGCGAGGCTGGTGCCCGCACCGTAGGGTTCCTCGGTCGGGGTGGCGGTCGGCTTGCCCCGCTTTGCGACGACGTCGTCATGGCTCCGGGAGAGACGTCGGACAGGATCCAGGAGGTCCACATGTGCGCCCTGCACGCGTGGATCGAAGAGGTCGAGGTCCGGCTTGGGGTGGCGGGTGTCTGACGGACTCATGAGCACGGCGTTCGACAACCCGGAGGCGGTCAAAGCGGCCCTCCTGCACGGGTTCAGGGACTTGCGGGTGTTGGTCGTCGGCGACCTGATGCTCGACATGTACGTCCGGGGCGCCGTGCACCGGGTTTCGCCCGAGGCCCCTGTGCCGGTCGTCCGTGCCGCCGATCAAGACCCAGACCAAGACGTGTGCTTGGGCGGCGCGGCGAACGCCGCGCTCAATCTGGCCCGGTTAGGAGTCAAGGTCGAGTTGGTCGGGTGCCTTGGCGACGACGCGCCGGGCAGGTCGTTCCTCGCCCGGGCGGCTGATGAGCAGATCGGGACCGGAGCGGTCGAGACCGTCGCCGGACGCCGCACGACGACCAAGACCCGCGTCCTCGGC
The DNA here is from genome assembly GCA_019638795.1 of Fimbriimonadaceae bacterium. Lineage (NCBI taxonomy): Bacteria > Bacillati > Armatimonadota > Fimbriimonadia > Fimbriimonadales > Fimbriimonadaceae > Fimbriimonadaceae bacterium. The sequence continues at coordinate 22,250 of JAHBTB010000006.1, forward strand.
GGGGGGCAGCAGGTGGTGCGGGTCGATGTGGAGGACACCTCGGACTTCGAGAACTCGGTGTACGAGCGGCTGTCCGATTCCTTGGTCACCGCCCTGTCCGCGGACAAGTTCGACGCCGTCGTCTTGTCAGACTACGCCAAGGGCGTCTGCGCGCCAAACCTGTGTGCAAACCTCATGCGCACCGCCGGGCTGCGCGGCGTGAAGGTCTATGTGGACCCGAAGGGGGTTGACGTGGAGAAGTATCGGGGCGCGTGCCTCGTCAAACCCAATGAGGCGGAGATGTCGGCGATCGCCCGCCATCATGGCTGGGCCGAGGACGCGGTGGCCGCGTCGGTCCAGATGGCCGGGCACTTGGACTCCCGGGTCGCCGTGACCCTGGGCGAACGCGGGATCCAGATCGACACGGAGGGAAGGTTTGCCAGTGAAAGCGCCGACCAACGCGAAGTCTTCGATGTGTCTGGGGCGGGTGACACCGTGATGGCCACGCTCGCCGCCGCCTCGGCGGCTGGCATCGGATGGGCGGACGCCGCGCGGTTGGCGAACCTCGCCGCTCTTCAGGTGATCCGAGAGGTCGGCACTCGGCCGGTAGATCGGGCCCGGCTGCTCGTGTCTGTCATCAGCCACGTCCGCCGCGACTCGGACAGCAAGCACTTCGCGCTGGACGAGTTGGTCGACCTGCGCGAGGCCTGGCGCGCCCAGGGCTTGTCCGTCGCCCTCACCAACGGATGCTTCGACCTTCTCCACGCGGGGCACGTCAAATTGCTCGAGTCATGTGCCAAGACCGCAGACCGGCTTGTCGTCGCGTTGAACTCTGATGAGTCGATCACCAGGCTGAAGGGCGAGGGCAGGCCCCTCATGCCGGAAGACCAGCGACTGACCGTCCTGTCCGCCCTCCAGTCGATCGACGCGGTAGTCGTCTTCGGCGAAGACACTCCGATCAACGTGGTCAAGGCGTTGAGGCCCGACGTTTTGGTCAAAGGGGCCGACTACACCAAGGACCGGGTCGTCGGAGCCGACATCGTCGAATCGTATGGCGGGCGGGTCGAGCTTGTCCCGCTCTGGGAGGGCCTCAGCACAACGCGCCTGGCCGCCGCGATCAACAAGCTGTGAGCGGCTTGGTCGTCTTGACCGGCGGAGCCGGGTTTGTCGGGTCACGCCTCTTGCGCGCCCTGAACCAGGGGGGATGCGACAACGTCCTTGTCGTTGACAACTTGGACAGTGATCCGGCGAAGCTGCGCAATCTCGACGGCCTCAAGCTGGCCGACTACATCCACAAGGACATTTTCATCCGGCTTGTCGATGACGGGAAGTTCAACCAACAGGTGGATGTGGTGTTCCACCAGGGCGCATGCACGGACACACTGGTGCGTGACGAGGCCTATATGATGGCGAACAACACCGCTTGGTCCAAGAGGCTGCTCCATTGGGCCGTGCGCAACTCGACCAAGTTCGTCTACGCGTCGAGCGCGGCGGTGTACGGTCTGGGGTCATCTTATTCGGAGTCCGAACGAGATATCGTCCCCCTCAACATCTATGGGTACTCCAAGCTGATGTTCGACCGCCATGTCGAGACGCTTGCTCCGGGAGTCGACTCGACGATGGTCGGCCTCCGCTACTTCAACGTGTACGGCCCCGGTGACCGTCACAAAGGTCGGATGGCGTCGATGGTCACTCAGTTCGCCGACCAGGTCAAGGCGACGGGCGTCGCCAAGCTCTTTGGCCCCTCGCCAGGCTACGCGGCGGGCGAGCAGACCCGTGACTTCGTCCACGTTGACGACGTTGTCGCCCTCAACCTCCACTTTTGGCAGAGCGACCCTCGACAGGGTGTCGTGAACGCGGGGACGGGTGTGGCGCGGACTTGGAACGACTTGGCTCGGGCCGTCGTGGCCGCGTTAGGGACGGGTCGGATCGAGTACGTTCCGTTCCCTGCCGGACTGCTGGCCCACTACCAAACCCACACCCAAGCAGACTTGTCCAGGCTCAGGTCTTGGGGTTGTCCACATCAGTTCCGGACACTTGAGGACGGTGTGGCGCAAACATTGTCGGCTTCCTAGTTTGAAATGGCACCCGTTGTGTAGAATGGAACCCGCATGTCATTAGACGCCCAAGGAGTGGCCGTCTCTCGCCCCATGAATCTTGCTGGGTCGACCCGCGACTTTTCACCCGAAGACCTTTACTGGATCGCCAGCGAGTTTGACGTCGGCCCGATCACCGGGCTCGAGTACTTTGTCGAACGCGGCAACATCAACCTCCACACCTTCTTTGTCCAAAACGAGGAAGGCGGCGGATTTCTCCTCCAGCGCCTGAACACCGACGTGTTCACCAACCCTTACCGGCTGATGGACACGATGCAAGAGTGGATCAGGCACCAGTCGGCGTCGGTGGCGTCGCGCGGGGTGCAGTGGGTGCCGATCACTTTGGTTCCCACACGGTCTGGCGCCCCCTATCTGGACCTGTCCGACGAGTCGGGGCTCTCCGTCTGGCGCACGATGGTGCGCATCACTGACACCCTTTCCTATAAGAGTCTTGGTCAAGTCCCCACGCGGACGAAGTCGCTCAACCTGGCCGAGGAGACGGGCCGTGGCCTTGCCTTGAACTCTGACCTTGTGTCTGAAATGCCGACTGACCAATTGGTCAGTTCTCTGCCCGGTTACCGTGACACCGCCGGCTACTTCAAGCAGTTCCATTCGGTCTTGGCGGGTAACTTCGCCGCGGAGGATGTCGAGCACCTCCTGCCTGCCTCAGACGAGGTCCGCCATGCGACGGCTTCACTGTATCGCTTGGCCCTCGACCCGGCTGAGGCCGAGCGAAGGCGGGAAGACCCCGAGTTGGCGCCGTACATCGAGCAAATCCTGGCCGACGAGCAGTGGGCCATGGGCCTCCAACAGGCCGTCCAAGCGGGCGAGGTGCGCCAGACCGCCGTCCACGGCGACACCAAAATCGAGAACTTCCTCTTCTGCAAGTACACCGGCCAAGTGCGAAGCCTTGTCGACCTCGACACGATCATGCCTTACACGTGGCTGGCCGACTGGGGGGACATGGTGCGGTCGCTCGCGAATGTCGCCGGGGAGAAAGAGCCTGACACCAAGCAGATCCAGGTTGACAAGGACGTCTACGCCGCGGTGACCCGCGGTTTCCTGAGCACCGCACAGGAGGCCACTCCTGCCGAGACCGCCTTGATGCCGGAGGCGGTAGAGACGATCGCCACCGAGCTCGGTGTCCGGTTCCTGACCGACTATCTGCGGGGAGACAATTACTTCCTGCTTGGCCCAGAAGACCCGGCGGATCTGAACAAGACCCGGGGCATTGGCCAACTGACCCTGGCCAGACGCCTCCGAGAGCTCCGTCCCTGGGCCCGGGACACCGTCCGCCAGTACTCGCGCTGAACTGGTGCCACCTAACCACCTTCCCAACGTTGATAATAAGGAGGGGTCGCCGTCGGCGACCGAACATTGACTAGGGAAGCGCCGCTGTATGCCCCAGACACCCAACACGCTGGGTAAGTACCAAATCATCCGGGAGATCGCCCGCTCGAACGACATCGTCTACGAGGCCTACGATCCCGTGATGCACCGGCGTGTCGCGGTCAAGGAACTCGACATGCCGGGCGGGGCGACGGCCCAGCAGAAACAAGACCGCATCAAGCGGTTTTTGCGCGAGGCCCGGGCGGCCGGCTCGCTGGTGCACCCCAACATCGTCACCGTCTACGAGGTGGCCGAAGAGGGCGACCGGCACTTTCTCGCCATGGAGTTCCTCGACGGGCAGACGCTCCGTCAAGAAATGGAAGCGGCCGGGTTCCTTGACCCGGCCCGGGCGTGTCTGGTCGCCAAGGAGATTCTCGCCGGCTTGGAGTTCGCCCACAAAAACGGCGTCGTCCACCGGGACATCAAGCCGGAGAACATCCAGATCCTCGAGAACGGTCAGATCAAGCTGACCGATTTCGGTATCGCCCGGCTCATGTTCGAACCCAACCTGACGATGGACGGCCAGGTCTTCGGCACGCCTAGCTACATGTCCCCCGAGCAGATCAACGGCAAGGAGATCGACGCGCGGAGCGACGTCTTCAGTGTCGGCGTGATCCTGTACGAGATGATCGCGGGGGTCAAGCCGTTCACCGGCGACAGCGTCATGGGCATCACCTACGCGATCATGAACAAGGAGCCCGACCAACCGGCCCAATGCCCCTACGGGCTCTGGCAGGTCGTCAACCGGGCGCTTGACAAGAGCCCGGTGATGCGCTATGCGTCGGCCCAGGCCATGATCGACGCCCTGGCTTCGGCGGAGAAAGGACTCGCCCCTGGCGCGGTGATCGACCCCTTCTCCACCACGCAGTCGGCCCAGCCGATGCCCTATGCGCAACCGAGCGGTGGCCCGGCGAACCCCTTTGCCCCGCCGGTCCAGACCGCGCCATTGAGCCAGCCCGCCCCCTATTCGACGGCTCCATACGGACAACCGGTCCCGTATATCCAAACCCCCTACGGTGCGCCGGCCTATCCCCAGCCGCAGCCCTATGGGACGGCGACTCCTTACGGCTCCCAACAGCCGTACATGCCGACGGGGGTCAGTCCGGTCCAGCCCGTCCCGGTCTACTATCCTCCGCCCCCGCGCCGCCCCATCATCAGCGCGGAGGCAAAGGCCACGATGGGAAACCTGCTCAAGTGGACGATCATCGTCGGCCTCATGCTCCTGATCGTGCTGGTCGGTATCAACGCCCTGAGTTCGGCGGTCGCCGACGCGCAGCGTCAGCCCCGTGTGGCACCCCGGTCGTCAGCCTCGCCGGTGACGGCCCCGGCGGCAAGTCGTGGTCCGACACGGGTCGCTGATGGAGGCCCGGGGCGCCCCGCGATCGACGTCCCTGCGACGTTGAGGCAGGCTCAAGAGACAGTGGCCCGGGCGATGAACGAGGACTTCGACAAGCGTCGTGGGGAACTTTGGGAAGAGGCGGCGAGCCTGTACGCCAAGGCGGCGACCGAGAGCCCCGCCGACGCGGACATGGTCAACCGGACGGCAGTGGAGACCTTTCTGAGCGCGGCCGACTACCTTGCCCAAGGCGGTGAGCGCACGCGGGCGAGGGAGGCTCTCTACCAAGCCCAGGCCTTCACGCGCGGCATGGACGACGAATACGCCAAGATCCGCGCCGCCCTCGACTCTCTCGGCGGCTAACCGGGGCCCATCGTCAGTCCACCGTCGACAAGAACGCTCGTCCCCGTCACATAGGAGGCTTGCCGACTGGCCAAGAACGCCACCACCGCCGCGATCTCGTCTGCGTCCGCCAGGCGGCGGACGGGGACCTCTTCGGCCTGGATCCGCAACGCCTCGTCCGGCGTGATGCCGCTCCGTTCCGCGCGCACGGAGGCGAGGTGCCGTTGCCGGTCAGTAAGGGTGTGGCCCGGCAGGACCCCATTGACGGTCACGCCGTGAGGGGCCAGGTCGCCCGCTTGGAGCCGGGTCAAGTTCATAAGCCCGCCGCGCAATGTGGAGCTGATCGGAAGGAGCGGGTTCGGCTGCTTGGCGACGAGGCTGGTGATGTGGACGATCCGTCCCCACTTACGCTCGACCATCGCCGGGGAGGCGAGTCGGACCATACGCACGACGTTCAAGAGGGTGCTTTCAAACCCCGCGGTCCACTGCTCGTCGGTCATGTCCTTCCAGGCTCCCGCCGGGGGCCCGCCGGTGTTGGTGACAAGGATGTCGGCCGGGCCGTAGCTTTCTGCGGTCGCCTCGAACCATCGCTCGATGCCCTGAAGCGTGCTGACATCGGCCGAGAAGGCCTGAGCGTCACCGCCGATTTCGGCCAGGGCGGGCAAAAAGCGGTCCTCGTCCCGCCCGCAGATGGAGACGCGGCACCCCTCGGCGGCGAGGAGCTTGGCGCACGCCAAGCCGATCCCCCGCGTGCCTGCCGCGACCATGGCGACCTTGCCCCGCAACCCGAAGTCCATGCCTGATTCTAACATGGGCGGTATCCTCGTGGCCCCGTCGAGGAGAGATGGCAGAGTGGTCGATTGCGACGGTCTTGAAAACCGTTGGGCGGCAACGTCCCGTGGGTTCGAATCCCACTCTCTCCTCCAGCCTTTTTGATTTGGGTCTGAAACAGATTCAATCCCAATCTGCCACGGTCTCTCAGACTCAAAGGCACGCAAGGTTTCAAAGCATGAGTGCGGCTTCCAGACCCTCTGCGACCTCTCCGCGCAGACGTAGATTTCTCGCGGCACCCCCCGGTGGGGTCAAAAATTTGAGTCTCCTTTCCCGATTTGGGGAGCCCCAATCTTGCGAGAGGCTCAGCCGACAAAAAGGTCGTGCAAAGCTGAGAGAGCCATCGCACCGCCAAGCAGAACCATCAAAATGCCGCCTGCGAATCCGGGGGTGAAAAAGGACTGGAACCCCGCCGACCACGAGGAAAATCCCGAAGATGGCTTGGGCAGTCTTGCCACACCCAAGTGCACATCCTTGAGTGACATCACCACCAGAATGTGGCGCTTCCGTCTTGTTGGCGCAGCTTACGCAGGTGTACATCCTGCCAAACTTCTCTTGGGATGTCAGTGGCTTCATGCAGATCGGACAGTTCATCAGACCTCCCTGTGCCCTCTTTCAACGGCTTCTGCAACTCATATTCAGTTCGTGCGATTTCATGAGGATTTGGTTGCCGTCCCGATAGGGGTGGAAAGTGTCGATGTATGACGTTGCATCAACGAAGCCCTGCAAAGTCAAGTCGGAGCCCTTGGGCTCACCGAGCAAATTGCTCCTGTACCAAAGCCCCCTTTCGAGCCCAATCATCTCGGCTGACCCGTCGACCTAGCATTTCAGAACAGTGGCTATTCCCTTGGTCGCACCTGCGGTGGAAACGTAATCGAAGACGGTCACCGACGCTCGAACAGGCGACTTCTTCCATCCGGAGCACGAGATAATGGCGCAAAGGAGGGTGCAACCAAACAAGACGCTGCCAATCCAGCCGCTCAGTGGGTTAGCGCTGCTCCGCATGTAGTTCTCTTACCTACAGCCTTGAGTGCAACCCTGTCGCCAATACGTGCCAAAGCGCACTCGGCAGTCGTCCATCTCTTTGGAAACGGACATCCTTCTCACGACGATTCGTGACGCAAGGGAGTCGGCTGGTTTGTCTCAGCGAGAAGTAGGCAAGAGTCTCGGTTTCAATCCCACCGTCTACCACAAGGTGGAGAATGGGTCGAGATTACTTGACGTTGTCGAGTTTGTTGCCCTCGTCCGAGCCATTGGAGTTGACTCCATCGAGTTGATGGGGAAGTTCCTGGTCAACCTTCAGCAACCCTGTGTCGAGGATGCTCAGTAACCTTGGCAACTCTGCCCCATCTTCTGTGGCTCATCGGAGTTATGTTTGGCTACATGCGCCACTCGCATTCAGCCCTCGCTCGTAGTACGCATCCAGAACCTCATTGTCTGCCAGGAATTGCTGCGTCCATTGGTGTCTGCATTCCAAGGCTTCGTGCAATCTAGGGTTCTGAATTGGAGTGAGCGTGCGCCCAACCTTATTCAACCACGAACCCGATACGAGAACAAACACTTGCATCGCATCAGCTCCTTTGCCACCTTACGCCATGCTACTCGGCGAGCTACCAGCAGCGCGAATGTGCGTTCGACCATTTCGTCCATTTGGGCATAAACCTCGATGTCCCACTTTTCGCATCTCTCCATGAAGTAGCAGAAGTCGGTGTGACCTTCGAGATTGTGTGACCACCAAACATCATAGAAGTTCTCTCGGGTGAGAATGCACTCGGCGACCACTCCTGCAAGGCCAAGTTCCGGCTGCATGTAGTCATCGAAGTGACCGTACGGAGTAAGGTCTTCCAAACGACAAACGCCAAGAGCACTGTCAAATGAGTCGCCACCGTAGTGTTCCAAGCTGCAGACGGATTCTGAATGGTTCATCAATGCAATTAGGGCGTGTCCTGCCTCGAGCCATGCCGTTCTTGTCGGTTCTTTGCACGTTGACATGTCGTGAAACGGCTTCTTGTTGCGGCGCTTAGATCGTCTACTCCAGTTTCGATTCCTGGCGCTGGTGCTCGACCCTCTCCTCGCGGGCACCCACAACGGAATTAGCCTGGGGACACCTGCAGTTTTCGAAGAAGATTTGCTTTGACGACATCAGGACGATTGCCAATCCCTTCATTGCTCGTCGCTCGACGAGATGGAAGGAGAAGCTCTGGCGAGGTGGTCTCTGGCTCAGCTTCCTGAACTCGATGCTGCGGTCATTGAACTCGTCAGGTTGCTGCAGTTGAGCTATCAAGACGCTGCAAATATCCTCGACATATCCGTTGACCGTGCTCAGTCGCGTCTTCGAGCCGCTTCCAATAAGCTCGCCAATTTGTTTGCTGATTTTAGGTGACCTCAATAGAAGGGCTGTGTTCGCAGGTTCCTCTCTGGGAATTGCCGAAGAAGAGGCGGGTCAGCGTAGCCGCACAATGCTTTCCTGCCCCACAGTTAACATCTCCCAGTTCCGCTGCGAGAGAAGCTGCCTCTTCCCAATGTCGCTCCACGGCTGTCGTGAATCGCTTCGTAGGGAGGTCATTCATGTACTGCGCCATCTCAATTGATGCATCACAAGACGACTTGAGCACGGGCAACTCATCGAGCACAATTGCCTTCGAGCCAGATACAAACTGTATCCTTGTGGTTTGGCGCGTGCGCTGCTCTCTCTCCCAGAGCCCCGATAGTGATGTTGGAAGTGGCGAATTCACGGATATTGAGAGGAACTATCCCCTTAAGGGGCTGTATTCATGACCGCCAAGTGAGACTGCAAGCACATGCGTTGAAAAGTCTTCTGCAATTCTTCTCACGCTGCCGTGCCCACTGCCGATGTGCCCTTGTCTGCACATCCATTCGGAAAGCTCGTTCCTTTAGATGATGAGCCTCTCGTCCTCGTTGAAGTGAACTCCGTAGAGCAGATGCTGTAGGAACTCCCACCGCCCCGGCTTCGAATCGAGAGCCGGATTGAGTCTCAAGATCTCATCACGGAACCATTGCGAGCAATACCGGATGACGCTCATGACTGTGACTCTCCATCTGCTGAGCGGTCTCGATTGCGGCGCTCCATGAACCTGTTCAGGTCTCAGAAGTAGGTTGCCCTGCTCAGGTTAGCTTCGCATACTCCTCAAGCCTCTTTTCGGTTGGAGTGTCGAGCGTCTTCAAATCGACGAGCAGCCGAGTGGTGTTGTCGATGCCCAGCGTATCGAGGACGGTGCGCTACCAGTCCAGATTGCCTTACCTCAACTGCGACGCCGTGATGTAAAGTCGGGCGCTGACTGTGCCGACATATGGGAGCCATTTCCAAACGAAGTCAAGAACCTCTCGGTCGTCGAACCAGGTCTCGACGTAATTGTGGATGTCTTCCGGGCTCGGTGCAAGTGGATGAGAAGTCCCCCGTCTTCGATTGCGGCGACATTGCGATTCAGGGTGCGCCAGTCGTTGGCAATAATGACGAAGCGGCTCTTAGTCTCGAACTCAACCGGGACGCCTTCATCGCCAAGGTCACTATGCCTTGTCCGTCAGGACACCGTTTTCACAGGTACCGTCTGGCACGCTTGCTTGAGCAGTCTCATGAAGGCACGGTCGCCGTACAGGGAGTCCACATCGTCCAGCACAAAGAGTTCGTCCTGGTGCTGGTACAGCAGCTTGTAGAACTCAAACGCAGAGAGGTTACCGTCAATGTGCTTACCGGAGCCACTAGTTGCCGCCTTGACAATGGAGGTTTTGGCAATTCCGGGCTCGCGAACAAGAATGATGTTGTTTTGCGATTGAGGCAAAGTGCATCACAAGTTTCAAGCAGCCCTCGATGGCTGGTTGGATGACCTCGAAGCAATCATCAGTTTTGATTAGTCAGAGGCTCCCATATTCAGGCAAGCGCTATTTCAGCGCCCGTCCTTGTACGTCGATTTGAAGTTCGTGTCCGACAGCCACTTCTTGAAGGCGGGATTATCCGAGAATTGTTTGAACAACTCCGTGTGGTCGGTGAGTAGCTCGACGAGAACCCGCTGCAGAGCCTTGTCATGCTCAATGCGAGCGTTCTGCTTGTCGGAATTGGCGATGGCGTTCTGGTACGCCTTGTCCGCCGCCACTTTCGCAGGAATCTCCTGAGTGATGACCTCTTTTATCTTGTCCCCGTCCTTCCACTCAATATTGCCGAACTGGTCATTGAACGACTTGAGGATGTTGCTCAGCCGGTCAAGCTCGGGCTCGGGAGGATGCCCTCCGCCAGCAGTCGGAACTGGTTCAATCTCGGAATCCTCGTCCGTAAGTGAAATTGAGAGAGCCGACCGAACCTCGACCCGGTAACTGTCCATGTCGATGGACTCCAGGATTCCTTTGGACAAGTCCTCCTCTTTAGGGGCTGGAAGTTTGGGAATGAGGAAATTTAGGAAGATGGACAGTCGCTCCCATGAAGCGATGCTGTAGCTGAGCACAGAAGCAAGGAATCCGTATATCCGCACGAATGCCTTGGCTTTGCCTTTGAACTCAACCTGACCATCCTCGTCGAGAGACGCCAGGTACGTTGCAACGCAGCCATCGAGAATCGGGTCAAGCGTGTCTCGGTCAGCACCAGCCAGATAAAGCTCGACAAGCTGCCGAATATTTGAGTCGCTGTAAACCTGAGCGGCATCGAGGTCAGCTTTGAGGTCATGCAGCTTGTTCGGGTCAGTCTCCCGAGCCAGAACGGTCGTGCGGTAGTAATCGTCAAACGCCATCTGAATGATGTCGATGTCGTTCACGAAATCCAGAACGAACGTGTCGTGCTTCTTAGGGTGCGCACGGTTGAGCCGTGAAAGGGTCTGCACAGCCTTAATTCCCGAGAGCGGCTTGTCCACGTACATTGTGTGGAGAAGAGGCTCGTCGTAGCCAGTCTGGAACTTGTCGGCGCAGATGAGGAAACGGTATGGGTCATCTTGAATCATCTCGGCAATCTTGTTGCTTGCAAAGCCGTTCAATGACGCCTCAGTCACTTTCTGTCCGCCGTATTCGTGCTCGCCAGAGAATGCAACGATTGCTTTGTACGGGCTCTTCCGATCCTTCAGGTAGTCCTGAAAAGCGTGGAAGTAGTCGATGGTTCGTTTGATGCTTCCAGTGATGACCATTGCCCTCGCCTGACCGCCGATTTTCTGCTTGGCAATCACATGGTCGTGGAAGTGGTCAACCATGATTTCGCTCTTCTCCCGAATGGCGTGGGTATGTGACTCGACGTACTTGCGGAGCTTCCGCTGAGCCTTCTTCGAGTCGAATTCGGGGTCATCCTCGACCGTCTTGATAAGATTGTAATAGCTGTTGACCGGCGTGTAGCTCTTTAGAACGTCCAAGATGAAACCCTCCTGAATTGCCTGCTTCATCGTGTAGCTATGGAACGGGCGATGCTTGACCACATCTCCCTCGGGATAGGGCTCGCCAAAGACCTCCAGCGTTTTGTTCTTGGGAGTCGCTGTGAAGGCAAAGTAGGAAGCATTCGGCAGCATCTTCCGGGCTGCCATGATGCGGTTAATCTGGTCTTCGGTGTCTTCATCCTCATCTGCAGCGGTGCCCGAGAGAGCAATGTTCATCTTGGCTGCGGTCTGACCACCTTGGCCGGAATGAGCCTCATCGATGAGGATGGCGTAGCTTCGCCCCTTGTGCTCACTTCCAATTTTGTCTAGGACGAACGGGAATGTCTGGACGGTTGTGATGATGATTTTCTTGCCGTCTTTCAAGTAGTCGGTCAACTGGTGCGTTTTCGACTTGGAATCTCCTTCTTTGACGGCTCCGACAGTGCTTCCGACTTGTGCAAACTGCTTTACCGTGTCCCGAATCTGCTTGTCAAGAATTCTCCTATCCGTGACGATGACGACCGAATCGAAAACGGAGACGGAGTCCTTCTCCAGACCCACAAGTTGGTGGGCGAGCCAGGCAATCGAGTTTGACTTACCGCTGCCTGCTGAGTGCTGAATCAGGTAGCGCTTGCCCAAGCCGTGAGTTCGAGTGTCCGCCAAAAGCTTCCGCACGACATCCCGCTGATGGAACCTTGGGAAGATGAGGAGGCGCTTGACTTTGCCTGTCTTGGGATCCTTCTCCTCGACTCGTTCAGCATAGTTTTCGATGATGTCGGTGAGACCCTCTTTGGTGAGAATCTCCTTCCATAGATAATCCGTTTTGAGCCCATTCGGGTTCGTGGGGTTGCCAGCGCCGTTGTTCCAACCTTTGTTGAAGGGCAGGAACCAGGACGCCTTGTCCCGGAGGTGGGTGCAGAAGCGAACCTCGGCGTCATCGACAGCGAAGTGAACCAGGCACCGGGCGAACTGAAAGAGCAGTTCACGACTGTCCCTGTCTCTCTTGTACTGCTGAACGGCGTCCTCGACGGTCTGCTTGGTCAGGCTGTTCTTCAGTTCAAAGGTGGCAATCGGCAGCCCATTGATGAACAGGCAGAGGTCGAGGGCAAGCTGGGTTTCATCCTTGCTGTAGCACAGTTGTCGGGTAATGCTAAAGATGTTGGCGTCCCAGCGTTCCCTCGCCTTCTGGTTGCCAGGAGAGGGCGTCCCGTAGAAAAGCTCGACGTGCGCCGCCTGGTGGGAGACACCCTTGCGAAGCACATCGACGATGCCACGCTTGGCGATTTCGCCTTGGAGCCGGGTCAAAAACTGGGTGCGCTTTATTCCATCCGTGCCAAGGTCAAGCTGAGAAAAAACCTTCGGTTGAGTCTGTGAGATGAACTTGAGGAGGTAGGTGAGGTCAACGCCATATTCCCTGCTGTAGTCTTGGGAGCGTCCGAGAACGTAGCCAGCGCCGCCGTAACCCGGCGGGTTCTTGGCAATGCCTGGAGCGACCGGTTTGAGAATCTGCTCGTTGGTCAGACCCGTGAGGCTGCGAATGATGAGCAGTTCAAGCCCCTTCTCACTTGTGTCTGTGCTCATGAGCCTCTCTCCACGTCAACAACTCTGTCATAGACGCCTGCCTCGACTAGTTCCTGAGTCATTTTTGAGAGCGCCTCTTGGCGGGCTGCGCTCCGCTGTTCCTGGAACGCCACCAAGTCCCGATACAGCACTCTCCTGTGAGTCCCAACTCGGTGGAAGGGAATCTCTCCGGCATCGAGCAGCCGCATCAGGTACGGGCGAGACATTCCCAGGAAGTTTGCTGCCGCCTGGGTCGTGAACGCCTCATCTTCTGGAATCAGGCAGACCGACTGCTGCTTCTCAAAGGCTCCCAGAACGAATGAGAGAACTCGGCGCAACTCACAAGGCAAAGCGACTTTCTCGCCGTTCCGACCGACCAGTGAGGCTGTTTCTCCCTCTCGGCAAAGCTTGGTTAGCCTCTGCAGAGACTCTGCTGAGACTGCACCTGGCTCGACTCGGATGTCCTGACTTGCACGCACCATCCAATTATGGCTCCAACTGAAATATCCGCAACCTTAGGAGAGCCTCCATCAAATGACCGTCAAATAAGATTCGGGCAGATTTTGAACCTAAAACCGGCTCTCAGAGGGCTCTCAATCAAATACCCATCAAATGAACTCTGACCTGGAGAGAGCCGGTCAACTCCGGCTGCAGTAGCTCCTGCGCTTCCTGAAATGCCTAGACACCCGTCTGTGAATCCTTTCAGGCTCCTGATTCGTCGTCAAATGCCCGTCAAATAAACTCAGCCCTAGATTTGAACTTGAATTCGGCTCCCAGAGGGCTCTCAATAAAATACCCATCAAATAAACTCAGTCAACCCAGAAGGGGACATATCGCTTCAGCCGATTGGAAGCATTCTCCGCATGAGGCTTGATGAGTCCGCTCTCGACAGCCTCCTTAATGAGCCGGGACACAGTGGCGCTGTTTCGCTCAGGAATGCCAAATCGCTCCCTCAAGCTAGCGTTCGTCACGTATTCTCGCCGGATTCGCTTCAGGCAGGCGTGCCAATAGCAAGCTCTCACCCGAGTGTCTGCGTCCATGTCCTTCAAGAGCCGAGTGCCAAAGAGAGTCGCTCTGGTGCTTCCATCCGGCACGCTGAACTCAGGTGCGGGAAGCTGTGAAGCCTCGACCAGTGCAACAACACGGTCAATTCCGCTCCCAAGCTCCTCGCAGAACCCAACACGTCGCATGTGGGAAGCAAGCGCCTCGTTTCGGGAGCGAGGTGGGAAGTCGAGCAATCTCCTGATGTCGCCGATCACAGGCTCGCCTGGATTTGAAATTTCAATCCTGCCCTGGAACACCTCGACCAAAACACCCGCTCCAGCCACCGCTAAGTCCTGGTGAATCACGGCGTTGGCAAGAAGCTCTCGGACAGCAACCGTTGGCACCATCGTAACTGTCTGCCGTCGAGCGCCTTCAATAATTTCACGGGAGGGCAGTTGCTCCATCACGGCATCGACTGCAGGCTCAAAACCGGTGGCATAGCCCTTGGCAATCGTCCACTACTTCAGGATGGAGATTCGGTCTGTCCCTTCATAGCGAACGATTCGGATGACCTTGCGTGAAAGAGTTCTGAACGACTCCAGGTTGCGAGCGTACAGGAGCGCTCCGAGGTTCGTGATAGCCCAGCGACCAGAGGTTTCTCGCTTGATGAGTTCATCGACTTCGAGGCGTTCGAGGTTTCGAGCCAGATCATCCGATATAGGAACCCTATTCAGGGCGAAATATGCCTCGATGTCGAGAAGCTCGGCAACCTGCTCGTCGGTCAAGTCTTCGAGGGCAACGAAGTCTTCAAAAGGAACATCTGCAAACTGCTGCCAGAGTAGCGCCTCCTTCTCAGGATGCTCTTTGAACTTCTTGGTGTAACTCCCGACCCGGACAAATTCCTCCGTCTTGAACCGGGTGGGATGGCGAAAGGCTCGGTCGATTTCTAAGAGCAGAATGGGCTTCGGAGCGCCTTTCACATTGACTTCGAACCGAATGAATCTAAGGTTGAGCCTCGGTGAAATCAATCGGCTCAGCCAGTTCTCGAGGTTCTCGTTCCCAACCTTCTTCGTAGCGTGGTCGAACTCCGTTCCAACGATTTCGAGAGAGTCGTCTTCGATTCCCCAAACGAGGAAGCCTTGAGGCATACCGGCAATCGCAGCAGAGTTTGAGAGGGCGGAAATGTACTCTCCGATGCCATCGGGCTCTGACCAGTTGTGCTTGAACTCAACCCACTCGCATTCCCGCCCGAGTTTCAGCAACCCATCTAAGAGTCGCTCAAGCGCACCTTGGTCTCTTGCATCGACTAACAACATCCCACTTTCTCTCGCATCTCGATTGGAGTTCGGTGTCCCTTCACCACGTCCGAAACCAGCCTCGCCCGATACTTCCGCAGAAGAGCCAATTCCCTCACTAGCTTCTGCTTCGCCCTAAGGACATGACGTACTTGGTCGTCGAACCAGCGCACGGTCGTGCGCTGACTACCCAACGATGGCAGGTCAACCTGAATCTCCGAGAGGCGACTCGTAGGAATTCCTATCGCACCGGCTCCGGTCGCAAGCCGTCGAAGCTCATCCTGAAATGCCCTCGACCGACACAGCATCAGCAGATACTCAGGAACCACCAAGTCCAAGCGAGGGCGGAAGGCGACCACCCGCTGGGCGATGGCGATGTCCGGGCGGTCAACCAGAGCAAAATGCCCCACCGGAGCCTCGGTTGTCATCAATAGGTCGCCTATCTCGGGCTGGCGGGCACTCTCCAATTCGTGAGACTCTGAGTCGAAGTCCACCGACAAGTCCACATAGCCTTGCCGGACGTTCTTCGAGGTCACCAGACGACGTCCCAAGTCGGTGCGCTTGGGTGTCGTGCCTCGGTTGTCGATGCGAGTCGAGAAGCATCGGGTGAAGGGGAGTCTCACAATCTCATTGTTGCCGTATTCGTGTCCACCGCATGCTGAAGCAGTGCGTGCTCCTGTTCGTCCAAGAGCGCCAGCAACCGTACCTTGGCAGCGACCAGGCGGTTCATCTTCTCGTCGAACTCCGCCACGTGCCGAACAATGGCAACCTGCTCATCCAGAGGTGGTAGAGGAATCTTCAGGGAGGCGAAGTTGCCAAACTGCAGGTCGGCGACTCGTTCCCGAACCCCACGGGCAGCCGCCAGCAGATAGCCGTTCCGAGCCATCTCTCGAAACAACAGCGCAAGATAGTGAGCGTCGGCTCCGGGCAGGGTCGTGCAGACGGCGCAGGCAGGCGTGGTCTTTCCATCCGAGTCGGAAACCCCAATGGCTCCAGCGTAAGCGTCCAAGTCGTGAATAACCAGGTCACCCGCTCGGACTCCTTGATAGCCGACCTCATGCAGCGATTCCATGATGCCCTGGGGCTTCTTGGGGTGGCGCAGCGTGACCTCGCCGTCTCGAAAGCAAGTGACCACCTCGTCGCAGAGTCTCACCGGTCGCTGCATGCGGCGCAGGATGGTCTTGGGTCGAACGATGCGCCAGTGAGCAGGGCATAAAGCGAGCCAAGGCAGACTAGAATCTTGGAGGTCAGAGCAAATGCGGCGGGAATCTGTGCGCAATGGATACGACAAAGCTCCCTCCGCCCCATCGAGCCCCGTAACGGTGGCTAAGCTCACACCTCTGCCTCCGCTCCATCTGGTGGGGCAACTGGTACGTCTGCGGGGGCTGGAGCCGGTTCGTCAATTGCACCACCATCATAGGTTTCCGCAGGCTCTTCAGGCGGTTTCTCATCGTCCGCTTTAGATTTCTTGGTCAGGTGCGTTGTCACAAACGTGGCAATTCGCTCCTGTGCCCCATCAGGCTGTTCGGTCACCTCCCTTCCCAGAGAATAGGTAACAGAGTCCCCTCCGTTGACGACAGTAAACGAGTCAATCCGTGCGAGCACGCAGTGATAGGTTCGTTCATCAGCAGGAATCGGTAGAGGTTCAAGAACGAAGCATGTTGATTGGAACGTGATTTCTAGAGTGGCAAGTCCGACTCCACATGCGTCCTTAACGGCAGGTTTCTCTGAATCTATCTTGAATGTCTTGACCTCGTTCTGTCCCGCCTTGAGCAGCCCTTTGAGCCACAGTCTTTCTGTTCTCTTATTGCCATTCCCTGAATTGAAGCTCAAGCTCAGATGGTCACCTGGTTTGCGTGAATAAATGTGGAGCAAATAGCGACCGCATATGTCCACATCCGGGTTTCTCGTCGAGGATGTCTTCGGTACGAGAGTGAGGAGCCTAATCAGGTCAGCCAGCAATGCGCCTTTGTTGACATCCTTGTTCCCAGATGCCCTTGGCTCCCCTGACGTGGGTTCAAAGCACCGGAAGAACTTCGCTTCAATCCAATTACTGTGCCTCCATCCATAGAGTGAGAGCAGCCTTGAGCCCACTCTGGCCTTCGAACCATCCACATGAACGTCACAGCGGAAATAACGGGGCACACCTGTTGCTGTGAGTAACGGTGTACTTCTTGGTCTGAACGGGCGCTCCATATGCAGCGCAGATATAGGGTTGTTGACGTTGCGCCCATTTAGCTCCTGAAGCAGAGCCAGAGCGTATGCGGCGACAATGCCGCCCTCGTAATCCTGGGATGGATAACCGCTGCCCGTCAGGATTTCGGGCAGATTCATGAACGCCTGCTCTACTAGCACTTTGACCTCGACGGCTTGCTCAGTCGCTCTCCTCTCCTTCGACCGATTCGTCCAACTCGTCGCCATCAACCGCATCAATAGCTTCGATGAGGGATTCTTCGACTTCGGGCAAATCAAGATGGCGGACATCGAGTTGACCGGTCACCACGTCGGCGACGAGGCGAGTGCGATACTCCCGAATGAAGTCGATTTCGGACTGTGCTTTGCCAATCGCTGCGTCCACTGCATGGGTGTCGGACGTGATTCCGCTAACCATTGCAGCCTGAACTTTCAGGTCAGGAACTGGAAGCTTGAGCCTCTGCAACCGCTCGGTCACGAGCTTTCTAGTTCCGTGACCGCTCATCTCAACCATCGACGATATGGCAGGCTCGGCGGCTCTCATAACAATGTAAAGGAACTCCGGGAGAACTCGGCTCTGGTCTACGAGGAGCCCCTTCATATCCTGATTGATGGTGACCGGGGCTGAAGTGATGGCGACTGGCACCGTCCGAATCAAAATCATGCCCCTCACTACAATGAGCATCGTGCCGACAGGGAGCAGAGTGAGTCCTGAGGACGCTCGACCCTCTTCGGAAATGTGGTCTATGGCATCGCCGATGACCGGTTTCTTCATATCCTTCGGAGAGACCCACGGAATCTCACCAATCCAATACGAAGGCTCCGCTTTGCTCGGCGTGCCGCCGCTAACGAATTTTGCAAGGCGACGCAACTCGTGCGTCTGCCAGTTGCTGGGAATGTCACCAAGCCAGTCGATGCCGGAGGGTTTGAGGGGGACGGTGGGGTCGAGACCTCGGGTGACGGCACGGTGGATGATGGCTTGCTTCTGTTCGTTCAGGAGTTCAATGAGCAGCCGCTTGGTCTTGATGAGTCGATTCACCCGCTGGTCGAGGTGGCGGATGAAGCGCCCTATCGCATCCTGTTCCTCGGGCGGAGGAACGGGCATGTAAGCTCGGCTGAGCCGCACGTAGTCGATGTTCTGCCCTTCTCGGATTCCCGTCACGAAGAGCGTCATGCTGCTGATGAAGTCGGCGGACTTGAAGAAGTGCTCGTAATAGCCACGCCGAATCTCTGGCTTGGGTTCGAGCACGGTGTAAGCAGGACTGATGATGCCTCGGACGTGGGCGTATTCAATGCCACCCTGGAACGACCTCAGCGAGATGACGTAATCACCTGGCTCGACCAATTTGAGCAGGTGCAGGTCTTTCTGAGCTTCAACCGTTCGAGAGCCGTAGTCTGATTTGGCGATGACGCCGTGACTCTGGGAGGCAGTCAAGAGGGGTTCGTCTGGATAGCCCTTCTCAACACGCTCATCGACTAGGTACTTCATCCTTCGCAGCGACCAGTGAGCGGGACAGCGACCGACCCAAAGCAGCCCGGTGTCTTGATAGGCTTCGTATCCAGTCAAGGTGGCGCTCAAACCTTCACCTCGCCCGTCTTTATGCGGAAAAGCATCAGGGCCTAGCCTTCCCGACCTTATGCCGACTGTCGGCTTCGTAGATATCTGGGTTCACGGCAACAAGCGGGTCAGCGTATCTTCGCCGGTCGAGAAGCATCAGTAACCCTTCTTCGCTCCCCACTTTGACCATGTATTTGTGGTCGATGATTTCGTATTCGATGCCCTGTTTATCGCTTTCGTTCTTCAAGGCGGTTTCCGAAACAACCGCTAGGTCACCTCGTTTCTGAAGGTCGGCAACAATGCGTGCAGACCTCGTATAGCCTTCGACCCGAGCTATGAGTGGCTCCATGTTGAGGAATGGAATGTTGGGCGAGATTTCTGCTAAGCCATCAATTGCAGACTTGCGAATTGCTGGTGCTAGGTCGCAGATACGCTCCAACGCCGTCGCACTCACGATGAAAAGTCCCTTCCCCTCAGTGAGCAATTCCCAACTGTCGGAGAGGGTGACCTTCGGGCGCTTGTCCTCAGTCAGTTGACCTTCAGCGAAAGTCCAAACCGGCTTGGTTCTCAAGCTCTTGAAGGTTCGGGCTTGTCGAATGCCGAGCCGCTTTGGAGAGTTGGTTTCTTCAATCGCTCCGAAGTAGGCGACGACATGCTCCATATCATCGAGCACATCGGGGTTTACCTCTACACTCGTCGCATCAAACAGCCCCTTTATCGTTTCAGCAAGCGGGTCACTCAAGTCCAATTTTGCGCATTGGTCATCCGAATACTTCTCTGCAAGTTGAAACTGCTGAACCTGGGCACTCGCTACCTTCGCCTGGGTCTTTTCAAACATATGCTCGATGTGACCCTGCCCTGCCTGGTCAATGGGGACAAGGAATGCTTTCAAATCGCCTTGGTGTTTGACGAGGACTCCAAACGTGATGGTCTTCATGCTTCTTCTCTCTCGATAAAGACGGTGTTCGACAGCCTAACGCAGTGCAAGTCCATTTCAGTAAGGAAGGTTCGCTTGCTTAGGACAATAACTGGCTTGCGACAATCGAGTGGGCTGTTGCCATGACCTTGAATCACGAATGTTCGGTAACCGCGTAGGGCGAACAGGAGGTTCATGTGGTAAAGGTCGAAGTGGCAGAAGAGGAAGACGATGACAATGAGAATGAAGACGCTGGCATACCAGTCCCGCACCGTTCCGAAGGAGGCACTGTAGAGCGGAGTTAGGACAGTGAGCAGGTAGACCAGCAGGTGGTCTTTGCTGTCGGCAGGACGAGCAACACGGATGACGGCGTGGTCATGGTTTGCTCTGGCTTGACGCCACCTGAAAGCTATCGCAGCGATTGGGAGGATTGCCAGAGCAGCGACCGCAATGTAATAGGTTAGGGCTGCCACTATGGGCTTCCCGTCCACTTTCGGCTCTCCTTTGATGAGGAGAACGATGAATAATGGAGCCAAGCTGCCCAGAGCATAGAGAGGTCTAATCCACCTGGATGCTGAGGGAGCGTACGGAGCCATTATGTCTTCACCTCACCGAGCCGTTCAAAGTAGGTTCGGAGCTTGGCTGCCATGAGGGCTCGGCGAGCTTGGAGGAAGTCCTCGTAACTGGGAACGTCACCATCGAGCATCGACTCTGGGATGCAGTGCATTCGGAAGTTCGCTCGCATGGTCGCCTCATCCGTGATGCCACCGTACTTCGCACCAGCGCCCGTGACCTGGGCACGAAGCTCGCCAAAATAGACCTCTGGAGCCTTGTTGCCGATGGCGATGTTGATTTCGCTTTGGGCAAGCACGAAATTGGCAAGCTGGTTGTATTGCCCCCGTTGGAGCCCCTGCTTCTTCAGCAAGTCCTTGGGATAGACGTGATGAGCGTCCGACCGATTCAGGAGGAGCGCATCGACCGGGATGTGGCTGCTGAGGAAGCCCTTGTCCTGCATGACGACCTGAGCCGCTTGGTAGGCATGGAAAAGGGGGCTGGTTGCCGAGGAGGTCTCCAGTTCCTGAGGAAGCAAGTTCTGCCAGTAGGAGTCCGACATCTCCGCCTCGATGGTCGAGTTGATGTAGTCGAGAAGACCGACTGCCTCGATGCGACGAATGTCGAAATCGAACTGGGTCTCTGGGTTGCCCGAATACCGTCCCCGAAGAATCGAGAATACATACCAACGCCTTACCGCAACCTCGATTTGGCTGGGAGGCAGGTTCTGCGCTCGACCAAGCAGGAACACAATGTAGGCGAAGTTCAGGGCGTTCTGACCGCCAATGAGCCGATTGGTGATGAAGCCTGCCGAGCGCATTATCATCGTGAAGCGCTCGAAGTGGGTCTGGTTTACGAAAGCATGAACTCCCCTCTTGAGTTGGGCGAATGACGCTTCGGCGATTTCCTCCTCGTAAATCCGGGTCTCAAAGTTTCGCCCTGAGAGTAGCGCCACCAGGTCTTGAAGCTTGCCACGTCGGAACTCAGAGGTGAACGCCACCCGGAGCATGTCGGTGTACGACGGGTCGTAAATGTCGTCGCTGGCGTCCTTGAGCCACTTGATTCTGCCGAAGTGCTCAGACTCGACAAACGCCTTGTCGAACTTGCTGATGCGGTCGAAGAACTCGGGCGAAATGGCGAGATGGCAGAAGTAGTCGATGGCTTTGCGAAGCAGGTTGCCGCCGTAGGTTTCGTTGGCGGCGATTTTCGACATGGCGAAGTCGGCTTGGCTGAGCGTGACGCCTGCCGAGTTGACCCGGATGAAGATTTCGGTGACGGTCTCGATTTCGAGGTCTTCGGCGAGTTCGATGACGCCCACATGGTTGTTCGTTATCTTCTTCAGCTTCTCAAGCACCAGAGCGATTTCATCTACGTCGGTTTGCGGGTTGCGCTCCTGGTACTGGCGTGAAAGCTTCGTGAGGCTAGCATCAGGGGCAAAGACGATGGCAACATCTTCAATCTAGGCGCTGTCCTTTCGGATGGCAGGATTGGCGACTTCGAACTTCTCCTCCTGGGGATTGAAGGCGATGCGGATTCGGGTGGTCTCGTAATCCTTGGTGATGACCTCTTGACCGAGGAGCGCAGCCATCAGTGCGGTGACTCGCTGCTGCCCGTCGATGAGGATGCGCTTGCCGCTGCTGCTGGTTCCGTCTTTCAGCTTGATGTTGGGGTTGCGCCAAGCGATGAGGTAGCCGACCGGATAGCCCAGGTACAGGGAGTCGAGGAGGTTTCTGACCTTGCTGGCGTCCCACACAAATGGGCGCTGAATCTCCGGGATGGCGATTTCGCCCGACTTGACCCAGGTCAGTAGGGTCTCGATGGGGTGGGGTGTGACAGAGTAGCGCTGGGTGCTCATGCTGCCCCATCAGGTTGGTTAGCCTTGGGACACGTCGAGCACAGTTCGATGTTCACTTGAGACCAAATCTCGGACAGTGCGTCACATGGTCTAGGGGTGTTGAACAGGCACTCGGTTGCTGTGTTGATTGAGTCTTTGAGTAGCTCTTCTCGTGAGCTAATCGAAGCGGTCAGGTCACCATCTTGGAACAGCATTGCAGAGCCAATGCTCATTCCCTTTTGAACTGAGGAACGCCTGGTGCATCCAGGAGGATGCGTCCTCGATTGGAAGGTGCTTCTCAGTTGAAAGGCGATGTTGGCGACAAGCTCTGCCACCCCGTTTCGCAGTTGCGGCGTAAGCCAAAATCCTGCGACAGTGTCCGCATGAGCTTCCATCAAAAGTCTATTTTTCAAAACCCGGTCGTCCCCATAGAAGTGGTGCTGAACGGCGTGGGTTAACTCGTGAAACAGACAGAAGAGCGCCGCAAGCTCTTCGGCATCTGCAGCGGCTGTCATACCTTTGTTGGCTCTTTGAGCCTGCGCATCCGTTTTGTCCAGGTTGAGATAGACAGACTTCGAGTCCAGAGCATAGCAACTGCCTCTGCTCTGAATCGTATAGATGGGCGGCACTGGCAATTGCCAGTTAGCCATAAAATGCTGAGCATAGGAAAGGAGAAAATTCTGAAATCCTTTGTTCGTTGACAGCGGAGTTGCATCATTGAGGTCGCCGCTCTCTTCTGCCAACTCGCTCCACAGAATTCTCATGATTCCACCTCGACCAGAACCTCGTCGAGCAGACCTTCGGTTTCCTTCTCTAGCGCTTCAATATCCTTCCGAATCTCCTCCAATGTCCGCATCGGCTTGGGCTTATAGAAGTAGCGGGTGAAGCTGATTTCGTAGCCAATCTGCGTCTTGTCGTCATCAACCCATGCATCGGGCACGTGCGGCAAAACCTCACGTTTGATGAACGCCTCGATTCCGCCCTCTTCGAGCAGTGGCACGTTCTCAGTGTCCCGGAGGTCGGTGTCCGGCTCGTACTCGACGACACAAGGCTTGCCGCCGATGACTATTTCAAACAGTCCATGCATCGGGTCGGGTGTGGCGCTCTTGTGAATCTTCTTGATGACGGGCGGAGCGGACTCGTCCACGCCGTTCGTCGCCTTCAATTCCTTGATTTCCTTCGAGGAGTAGGCTCTTGTTGGGTCGATTCCCTTGATGCGCAGAGGACGCTCGACGACGACTTTCCAATAGCCGAACGCCTCGTTGGGGAAGAGCTTGGATTGCTCCGATTCCGAGAAATCGAGGAAGACATCCATGACCCGCTGGATGTCCTCGGGCGCAAGCTCACAGTTCTTCTTGCCAAGGTTCTTGCGAAGCGGTTTGAACCACTGGGTGGCGTCGATGAGTTGGACTTTGCCTCTCCGATTCTCTGGCTTTCGGTTGGTCAGCACCCAGATGTAAGTGGCGATACCGGTGTTGTAGAACATGTTCAGCGGGAGAGCGATGATGGCTTCTAGCCAGTCGTTTTCCAGAATCCACCGGCGGATGTTGGACTCACCTTGCCCGGCGTCGCCTGTGAATAGCGAACTGCCGTTGTGTACTTCGGCAATGCGGCTCCCCAGCGGGGTGTTGTGCTTCATCTTGGCGAGCTTGTTCACCAGGAACATCAACTGCCCATCGCTGGAACGGGTGATGAGGCTGAACTCAGGGTCGCCTGCGTGCTCGATGATGAATCGTTGGTCGGTGAGTTCACCCTTGCCGCCCATGCGCTCCAGGTCGGTCTTCCAACTCTTGCCGTAGGGCGGGTTGGAAAGCATGAAATCGAACTCACGGGACGGGAATCCATCCTGAGAAAGTGTTGAGCCGAGCCGGAAGTTCTCTGCCTCTTCTCCTTCACCTTTTAGGAGCAGGTCTGACTTGGTAATGGCGTAGGTTTCGGGGTTGACCTCTTGCCCGTAGAGGTGGATGGAGACGGCTTTCCCGTGCTCCTCGGCAAGTTCCTTCAGCCGTTCTTCCGCCACGGTGAGCATGCCGCCCGTTCCGCATGAGGCGTCGTAAACCAGGTACGTGCCCGATTCAATCTGGTCTGAGATTGGTCGGAAGATGAGTTCCGCCATGAGCTTGACGACATCTCTCGGCGTGAAGTGCTCGCCTGCTTCTTCGTTGTTCTCCTCGTTAAAGCGGCGAATCAACTCCTCGAACATCGTGCCCATCGCATGGTTGTCGAGGGCGGGAATCTTCTCCTTGCCATCCATTTCCAGTACTGGCTGAGGTGAGAGGTTGATTGACCGGTCGAGGAACTTCTCGATGAGGCTGCCCAGGATGTCGGCTTCGACCAGGGTTGGGATTTGATTCCGAAATTTGAACTTGTCGAGAATCTCCTGAACGTTCGAAGAGAACCCGTCTAGATAGGCGTCGAAATCGTCCTTGAGGCGCTGAGCAGTAGCCCTGGACTTGAGGTCTCGGAGGGTGAATGGGGAGGCATTGTAAAACGCCTGACCAGCAGCTTGCCGAAGTGCTGCCTCCTGGTTGGCGACTCCTGCTGCATCCAGGTTCTTCTTCATGTCGAGGACGGCTTGTTTGGTCGGTTCCAAGACGGCGTCGAGGCGTCGAATGACGACCATCGGCAGAATGACATCCCGATATTTCCCCCGCACGTAGACATCCCGGAGCACGTCATCGGCGATGCCCCATATGAAATTCGTAATCCAGCCCAGCGTTTGTGCGTTCATCCCTGCTTGCTTCCCTCTGCCCGGTCGAGTCGCTCCAGAAGCTCTTGATATCCCTCGGCGTCCTGGAGCACTAGCGCCGCCTTTCCTTTGACCGTCAACAAGACCGGCGCCTTGGATCCCGACAGTCGAGCAACGTGCTCTCAATGGTTCCGCAGGATGTCGGTCAGCGAGTAGACGTGTCTTAAATCCAGCATCGGCGCACCCCTCCAATCATACTTTTCTCAGACGATACCCGGATGAGGTTCCAGCCTCATATCCTCAAGTTGTGAAGGGCTGCGGATAAGAAAATGTGGCAGTTCAACCCGCTCCCTTCGTTCACTCCTTCAGCTTCGTTTGGGAGCATGACCCATGTGGTGAGCCCGACTACCTTGAGCGCTCCACTGCAGACCACTTTGGAGATGGCTGGAGCCAGTTTCCGATGCTGATAAAGCACGAGTCATCGAGCAGTTCGGGTCGATTGAGGCTGCCTGTCGTCACTACGCCGAAGAGGATGCTCAGCGGATTCGAGTTTTTCGAGCAGGTGGCTGGTGGTTCGAAAGTTGCCGAGCGGTCGCCGAGGTTCGCTACGAACTCTTCGATGGAGCTTCCGAATCGAGCGGCTTTCGAGCGGCGGACTGTATGGCATCGAGTCAGATTGCAGTGAAGACTATCGGCGGGAGGACGAATCCCAAGAGTTGTCTGACTTGCTGCACAGTTCGGAGTCGTTGACCTTCGCTCGAATATAGCCTGAATTCCTCAAATCTGCTCGCCATGCCTGTAAGCCTGCATGCGACAGGAAAGCAAACACAGGAAATCACGTTCGAGGCGATTCACCATGCCTTACATCGTTCACGGTCGAAATCGTCGGGCGAGGCTCTCGCCAGACTCACGTATCGTCAAGAAGGGGCTCGTGCAACGATGAGCCAACCTTTCCCAGACACGTACAAGTGGCTACGAGAGGCGACCGCACTCGATGCAAAGATGGAATTGATAGGGATCTTGCATGAAGGTGCTCCGCTCGACTCAAGTGACATTTGGGACGTTGTCGAAGAAGTGGCTTACAAGACGGTCATCCATCTTGTCCAGCACACAAGCCTGCTGACGACCTATCTGATGCGTGACCACGTGGTCTTCCCCTGCAGCGACCCGGATTACCTTGAGAAGATTCTTCAGGAAGTTCCACCAAAGGCTCCACTGAACTTCTTGCCCGACATGCACCGACGCATCGCAGCCGCAATCTATTTTCTTGCTCTTAAGGTCAAGAGGGACAATTTCACCCTTTTCTCCCACGCCGCCAATGGATTCATTCCCAACTGGGTCAAGGGGTACGAGGGAACGATTTCTGAAGGCAGACAGGACGCAGACAGATTTCCTCAAATCTGATGCGCTTAGAGATACACAGGTGTGAAGAGCACCTATCAAAGAATCACCGACCAAGACATCCAGGCAATCGAGGCGGGCAGCGTGCTGCCGTGGGAAAAGCCGTGGGCTGTTCGACGACCATGCAATGCAGTGACCAACAGACCCTATAGAGGAATCAATAGGGTCTTGCTTTCGCTCAGAGAGTTCACCACCGATGCCTCACCTTAACCAGGCAAGGGCTCTCGGCGGTTCCGTTTGCAAGGGCGAGAGGGGTTCAACGGTGATGTTATGGTCGGACGTTGAAGACGAGGTGACGGGGAAGGAGCGAGTTGTTTGCCGAGCTTTCACCGTGTTCAACGTCGAGCAGTGCAACGGGCTTGAGTTGCCGAGCGGCTCAATTGCTCAAGCTCAGGGCTGCGGGTTCGAAGCTGCAGAGCGAAACGTCGCTGGATACAGAGACTGCCCAACTCTTCACTTCGGCACCGAGCAGGCGGCATATTATCCTGTTCGAGACGCAGTGGTGGTTCCCCACATGCGAGACTTTGAGACCCCAGAGGCGTGCAACGGAACGCTCTATCACGAGCTTATCCATTCGACGGTCACCCTTCCCGCTTGGGTAGAATCTCCCTTGACGCAGGCATCGACTTTCACTCTGTAGAGTACGGTAGTGAAGAGGTTTTGGCTGAGATTGGGGCGGCATTCCTCTGTAGCGAGGCAGGCATCGAGAATCTGTCGCCGACAACGAACTACATCAACTCGTGGTCGAGCAAGGCACTGAAGTCTGATGCGAGCTTCATCATTAAGGCTTCATCGCAAGCTCAAAGGGCAGTTGATTGGATTCTTGGCGACGGTCATCATGATGGCAACTGGGAGCCAGAACCTCGGCTGACGGGCGAGCTAGTCGCTATGTAGAGATTCGAACTCTGAGTTTTCTGAGTTGAGCGATTCGCCCAGGTTCAATGGAGACTGACTTGAAGTCGTAAGTCACTCGACTTAAAGTCAGAATACCATCGACCGGTTGGAGAAATCCACCCGAGTTTAGGTCGAGGTTTACAGAGACACAGCTACCTGCTCTGCAACCCGAAAGCCTGCGTCACCTGGCGTCCTGCGGCATCGTTGACCCTTGCTTCATTCTCATCGCTGCCCCGCAAGTACAGCATTGTCGTGTCAAGCGTGGAATGTCCCATGCTCTGGCGATGGCATCTGGGCTCACCGACTCCGTGCGCATCAATCCCGTGGCATAGAGCCGACGACCATCGTGGGGTCTAAAGGAACCCCGACCTTGTCGGTCAACTCCTTGAGCGCAAAAGAGGAAGTTGTTATAATGCCAGTCCGCTCCATTGGCGTTCGGCACGACGAATCTGTGGCTCTCCCACTTCCGGGTCACCTCGTTGTAAACCTTTGTTGCTTTGGCTAGCTTCAGGGATTCATGAAGGATGTCGAGGTCAGCCTGAGTCAGTTCGAAGCTCTTTTCTTCGGCGTCGTGCTTGAGTTTTGCGAGTCCCCACACGCTCCTTGATTCAGCACCGTTCGGATTCCAAAGGTCATTGACTTGGTAAGAAACGGTGAGCATGCTGCCCTTGATGGAGTCCTCGGTCACAGCAAGTGCCTCTCCTGCCCGCAAACTTCGCCGAAGCAGAACCAGTGCCGCTTTCAGGCGAATGTCGGCGGCATCGAACAACTTCTGCAAGTCGCCGTCGCTGACTTGCAGCTTCTTCCGAGTCTTTCTTCGCTTCGCCCTTGGCAAGTCTTCCGCTGGATTGTCGGAAACGTTGCGTAGCTTGATGGGCCGATTGAAAAGACCGTTGAGCATGTCCCGCATGAACGGCTGACTTTGGCCGACATGGTTTTTGCACCAGGCTCGATACATCGGCTCCAGATGATGCAGTTGAATCTCGTTCAATAGGTAGTCCCCAAGCGGTCTGCCAACCCCCAAGGGCTGGAAGGTGCATGCGTACTCAACCACCGAGGGGTACTTCTTGAAGGAAGTGAATGGCTGATCGTTGTGCAAGTGGCGCTCGGTCAGTGCTTGGCGAAGCGTCGGAACGACCATGGGAGCCACTCCGTTCCTGAACTGCCATTCGGCGTCATGAGCATCTGCTTTTGCACGAGCAGCTCTGCCTGCGTTTTCGTTTTCCCGGAAGCGTAATGCTTGCGCAGCCCGTTGGGTAGTGGGTGCTTCGAGAAGACGTAGCCGTACGCAAATCTGGTCACTCGACCTGTTGCGCCCACTCGTTCTCGGTATTCGAAATGCCCTGTGGCGTATGCTCGCACACGGGGTCTGTCATGCGCTTTCGATTGTTTTCGGTCAGTCATTTGCAGCTTTTGCTGCAAGCGGTTCCGTGAGCCAGATTTGTACGCAGGTCTGTACTCACGTTGTCTTCGCCCTCACGTCGAGCGCAGACTCAACCGCTGGTACACTTCGAGTCGGTCGGAGAAGGTTTAGGTTCCCTGTGTGGGTATTCCCACTCTCTCCTCCAAAAGCTCAGTTGTGGCCCGAAGTCGGTAAAGCCGCGCCGACACTCACCGGCCGGCCCCACCGACGATGCGGAAGTCCACTGTGTACACCCCTTGGTCGAGGGTCAGGCCGAGGGCATGGACGGTGGCCTCGCTGAGGTCGATGCCGGTGTGCAGGTATCGTCGCGCGGCACCACGCCCGACGTAAAGGCTCGGCCCCAGGTCGGCCAGTTCGGCCAGCACCGACCGGCCGGTGGCAGGGCAGAAGACGCGCACCGCCGCGCCCGGTGTTGAAGGAGTCTTGACCGCGAGCCGTGGCAGGGGCGAATCCTTGAACTGTCGGTGGCCGGGGACACGGTAGGGCAAGGCGACGACGGGCACGTCCGGACGGGCGGCGACGGGCCAGCCGCCCGAGCCGATGCCGTTGTCCTCCCGGTCACGGGAATGACCAAAGTGGGTCGCCCGCACGCCTCGCGCCACAAGGTCGGCCCCCTCCACCTTGACATTCAACCAATCCCACCGTCCCTGACCTTGTCCGCTCATGACGCTGTCCAGGTGGCGCCGGTGCGACAAGTCAACCAACCGGTGGGCATGCGCTACTTCTTGGGCTTCTTCTTCCCCTTCCGGGCAGCCGCACGGCGGGCCGCGTCGACCCCGAGACTGGCCCACGGCTCGACGGCCTCGGCCGACGATGTGTCGGGGCAGAGGCGGTACCGCATCTCCTGCAGTGTCCCGTCCTTGAGAGGATAGGTGAAAGGGGCGGCCCCGGCTTCGTCGAAGGCCCTGGCATTCTCCGCGTCGACTTTGATCCAGAGTTTCCCGTCGTCGACGATGGCGAAAACCAAGCCGTCGCAATAGAGGCAGTGTCCGCCGAACATAGCCCGCCATCGGATCTCTCCCAGGGCCGTGCAAAGGGCGGCGTACTTCTCGACGGCAGTGTGGTCGGCCATGGCGACATTGTGCCCGGTAAAGTAGCCCCATGCCGACCTTGCGCGAGCGTGTCCTGGCCGACCACGCCTACATCACCGAGATCCGCCACGACCTGCACCAGCATCCCGAACTGATGTACGAAGAGCACCGCACCAGCGGGGTCGTGCGCCGGGAGTTGGAGAAAGTCGGGGTGCAGTTTGTCGGCGGGCTCGCCAAGGGCACGGGCGTCCTCGGCTACTTGCCGGCGACCGAGCCCGAAGGGGCCAAGACGGTCGCTCTCCGGGCGGACATGGACGCACTGCCGATCCACGAGGAGACCGGACTGCCGTACGCGAGCCAGACTGCCGGCAAGATGCACGCCTGCGGCCACGACGGCCACACTGCCAACCTGATCGGCGTGGTGAGGGCCCTGGCCGGCGAGGCCCACCGACGTAACCACACCCTCTTTGTGTTCCAGCCCGCCGAGGAGGGCGGGGCGGGCGGCGACCTTATCTGCAAGGAGGGTGCCCTCGACGGATCGGTCCTTGGCCCAAAGGCCGACGTGGTGTACGGGCTGCACGGGTGGCCCGAGGTCCGGGCTGGCGAGATCCAGACGCGCACCGGCCCGCTCCTTGCGGCGACCGACGACTACCGCGTGACGGTCAAGGGGCGGGGGGGTCACGCCGCCGCGCCTCACCTGGCCAAAGACCCCGTCGTCGCGACCGCGCACATCTTGACCGCATTGCAGACGATCGCCTCCCGCAGCGTCGACCCTCTAGACTCGATCGTTTTCACCGTCGGCGCGGTGAACGGGGGCACCGCCCACAACATCATCCCCGAGTCGATGAAGTTTGTCGGGACGATGCGGACACTGAAGCCGGAGACCCGGGTCCTCGGGCGGTCTCGGTTCTATGAGGTCGTTGAGGCCGTGGCCACCGCGTTCGGATGCACCGCCGACATCGACTGGAACGTCGGCTATCCGGTCACCGCCAACGACCCTTGGGCGACCGACCGGTTCCGCACGGTCTGCCGTGACGTGGTCGGGGCCGACAACCTCCGCGAGAAGGAGACGCCGGTCATGGGGGGCGAGGACTTCAGTTTCTAT
This sequence comes from Fimbriimonadaceae bacterium, assembly GCA_019638795.1. Classification (NCBI taxonomy): domain Bacteria; kingdom Bacillati; phylum Armatimonadota; class Fimbriimonadia; order Fimbriimonadales; family Fimbriimonadaceae; species Fimbriimonadaceae bacterium. The sequence continues at coordinate 53,003 of JAHBTB010000006.1, forward strand.
GGCGCCTATGCGCCTGCCTCGTTCTTCCTCGTCGGCCTACGGCGGCCAGGAGACGATAGCCCGGCCAGCGTCCACACCCCACGGTTTGACTTCAATGACGCGGTGTTGCCCCAGTCGATCGAGATCATGTGCCGCCTGGCCCTTGACGAAGTGTCCCCTTAGTCCCCGGATCCGCCGCCTTTGTCCGCAGGCGGGGCGACCCACAGGGTCTTGTCTCCTTCGGTGAGGGTGACCTTGCCTTCCCCGGTGATCTGGCTGGAGGTCTTCTTCTTGGAGTCCTTCAACTCCATGGTGCCGTTGGTGCCGGTGAACCCGAGCGTCGCGAGGGGCTGACCGCTGTCGTCGGACATGGAGAGTGTCCCCCGGTTGGTCGAGAACAGAATCTCCAGGGCGGTGCGGCCGGCCCGGTTCGCCATGCTTAATCGCGAGCCGTTCGCAGCGTCGTCCTTCAGCACCACGGAGTCACGCCCCGCGCGCTCCAAAGAGATGCCGGTGCCTTGTCCCGAAGCGTCCAGCGAGACCACGTTCGCCCGGTTGTTCGAGCTTGCCTTGATCTGCGCCCCGGTGGCGGTGGAGATGTTGACCATGCCACCGTTGCCCGCCGCGATCGTCACCGACGGCGTTCCGTTGCTGTCGAAGAGGGCCAGCGTCGATTGGCTGCCTTGGGCGGCCAAGACCATGACCGGGCGACCCTCCGAATTGACAAACCGCACGCCCTGAGGCGGCACCAAGAACGTGTCGGTGAAGGTGGGCTGGACCCGAGGGTTACCCTGGGAGGGTAGCGACCTGATCTGGGCGAGGGCCGGCTTCGGGCCGAGGTTGGCGGCGTATCCACCCAAGAATGCCCCGACACCGATCACCGCCAACTTGGCAAAATTGGAGACAGGCGGACGTTCCATACATCTTGGACGACGTCACCGACGGGTTGTTTCCGCCAGGCCCGGATGAACGAGTTCCCGCCCAAGGGACTTGGGCGGGAGAGGTGAGGTCGAAGTCAGCGGACGCCAGGGCCGCTCGCGGGCGGCCCCCCCGGGGCTGCCCCGGCACCTCGGCTAGGCACCATGTAGCTAAACGCCTTGCGGGCGTTGTCTTCCGTGCCGACGAGTTTGACAACCTCGGCCTTGTCCGTCGGACTCAGGGCGTCGAAATTGCCGTTGCACTTGTCGAAGTAGGTCCGGAGTTTGGTGCCGTTGTCGGCGCGGGCCTTCTCCTGGGCCGGAGACTCGGCCGGAGGGACTTTATCATCGCAACCGACCAAGGTAAGCCCGCTCAGCACCAAGGCGGCGGCAGTGACGGCGATAGCCAGGTTCTTCATAGATCGTGTTCGTGTCTTGGGCCGCACCCCGACCAGAGGCGGGGCGCGGCCCGGTGTGCCTTACTTGAACTCGTTCGGCAAGGTCTGGCAGTACTGCTCGACCGCGCCGGCCATCCAACCTTGGCCCGTCGCGTTGATTTCGTCGATCGAGAAGTTCCAGAAGGTCTTGTAGGCGGGGTCGGTGACCGTCACGGTGCCACCCGGTGCGGTGACGGACATCCACGGGCCGCACATCGACGAGTAGCTCGTCCGCTTGGCATGGCCGTCGAGGTAGGCGACGTTCATCGCCTTTCCACCGTACTTGCCGCCGTTGCCGTTGTTCCATCCGCCGCCGGTCACCGGGGCGATGCCCGCGCCGAGCCACGAGGTGTCGTCGTCGACCGGCGTGTGCCAGACGGCGAACGGGCCAAGGTCGGCGAAGAGGTTGCTGGCTTCGGCGATGTCACCGGTGGACGCCGGGGCGTCCACCGCGCTCAGGCTGAGGCCGTGGCCGTCCCAATACCCGCCGTTACCGCGGGCGCCGAAGAGGTTGACCCAGTCGTAGCCGCGGCGGTACCGCTTGAGGTTGCCGATCGGCGCCGAGGTCACGGGGCAGATCACGTTGCGGATCGCTTGGTCGGAGAAGCCCTCGTAGTAGCGGGCGAGCGGGTTGACAGGATCTGTGAAGATCTCGGAGCTCTTGGCATAGGGGTCGGTCAGTTGACGGTAGCTCATGCACGTGCTGTCGTCGATCTGCTGGCGTCCCATGCGGGTGTCGTCGTAGTCAGCGTAGTAGAGCTGGTTGCTGACCGCCAACTGCTTGACGTTGGACAGACCCGCGGCAGTCTTCGCTGACATCTTCGCCTGGGCGAAGACGGGGAACAGGATGGCCGCCAGGATCGCGATGATCGCGATGACCACCAGCAGCTCAATGAGGGTAAAGGCTCGTTTCTTTCGTTTCATCGATATCCCACCGTTGGAATGAGGCGGGGCGTCTGTGCCGTCGCCGGTACGTCTACCGCCACCTGGCCGCAGCCATCGAGGCGTGCGCAAGCCAACTGGTCGCATTATATCATAGGTTGCTAGATTTCGCAAGAAGAAATGTTGAAAACTGTGTCGTTTGACGACGCATGATCACTCGATAAGAGTTCAATCTACAGGCAAAGCAAAGATCCGATCAAGAGCCGAATATTCGGCCCGGTACATCACTGTGACATGACTCTCATCTTGTCAATGAGAGATATTGTATATATCTATCTGGAAAAGGCTTCTTCGTCTGCTTTCTCCATTGGTCTTTTTATGTGCTCTTGGCGACTTCTTTACTCATCCGGACGGGGTTGTCAAGATCAATGTGCCAGTGCATGTTTTTGAACTCAGTGTCCCGCGGAAAGAGCGGTAGGCTTGGATCATAAGAGGGGACGACCCAGCCCGAATGGATGAGAGCCTCCAACGCGACGGTCACCTGTCCCAAGATGAACTTCTGGAAATGCTGGTTGTCGGGATTGAGGCTTGCGACGCGCCTGATCTCGGCGCCGATCTCAGGGAGCTTCTGATACTTTTGCAGCACATCATGGATCAAGATGTACGGGCCTTCGAGAGGGAACATCCGGCCGTTGCGGAAATAAGCTTGATAGCGTCGGACTTCGCCCTCCACATAACGCGCACGCTCGATGATCTCGGACTCGTCTAGAGCGAGAGTGAACACATTGTTCGTGCTCAATGGGTCGGTGACGTCCAGGGGCGAGAGGTGCTGGCCCAGGCCCTTGATCGCCGAGACAGAGTACGTCGCCCGGCCGGCGGTGAGGTCGTCGTCGATGAACCCGCCCTGGGCCAGCCACGCCCAAGCTTTGTCCGGGGCCAAGTCCAGGCCGTTCATCTCCGCGACCTCCTTGGTGAAGTCCTGGAGGTCTTTGAACTGGGCGTTGGCCGAGTACCAGTAGTCGGCGAACCGGATGTGGTTGCGCACGCGGTTGAACTGGAGCCGTTCGTACTCGTTCTTGAGCCACGTGGGGTCCTCTTGCCCGCGTTCCAACTCAAGGATCGTGAAAGCGGCCTCCCGGCCCGCCGCGTGGGTGATGGTCAGGCCCGCCGACAGGATCGGGTCGGCAAAGCCCGCCGACTCGCCCACCAAGAACCAATTCTCCCCATAGAGGCGTCGGGCCAAAAACGACCAGTCCTTCGTGGTGGTGAACTTGCCTTCGCTCACCGCGTCGCGCATCAGGGCGGCGATGCGGTCCTCCATGGCCAAGGCCTCGGTGTAGAGTTCTTCTGGACGTTTGCCGGACTTCTTGTAGTACTCGGCCGGCATGACCAGTCCGACGCTGGTGCGCGTCGGGCCGAGGGGGATGAACCACAGCCATCCGAATCCGACGCTCATGATTTGGATGCGCGTGCCGCCGACCCCGATCGACTCAGCCCAGTCGGCGTTCTGCCAGTAATCCCAGACCGCAATGTTCTGCAGGCTGGTGGGGACCTCGACGGGCACATCGAGCGCGCGACGGAGCACCCCGACATGCCCTGAGGCGTCGATGTAGTGCTTGGCCTCGACGGTCTCGCCTGAGTCCAGGGTCAGGTGGGTGACGCGGTCGCCCTCGCGGGCGACCTTGGTCACCTTCGTCTCCTCATAGACGGTGCACCCCAACTCGGCCGCGTGGTCGAGAAGGATCTTGTCGTACACCGCGCGGTCGACCTGGAATGCGGTGAACTGGCGTGGCCCTTCGAAGTCTCCGGGCCGCTGCATGTCGGCCAAGCGGGCGGGCGGGATAAAGTCAAAGTCCCACAGCTCGTTGGTGACGCCCCACTTATAGGTCGCCCCCACCTTCACGGGGAAGTCTGCCGCCTCGACCTTGTGCCAGCAACCCATCTCGGCAAGGAAGTGGGACGTGAGCGGCAACTGGCTTTCGCCGACATGGTCGCGGGGGAACTTGTCCCGCTCGAAGATGCGGACGTCCAGCCCTTGGCCATACCGCCTCAGGAACGAGCCCAAAGTGCTACCGCCCGGCCCGCCTCCGATGATCGCCACGTCGCAACGCATCTTCACGCTGGATTCTATCCGCTGAACCGGTTCACCACAAGAGCTTTTTTGCAGATTCGCCGCAATGGGCGAGAACTTTGCTGAATCGGTTCACCAAGTCGGGCTCTGCCAGTGGGCCAGAAGTCCCATTGGCGCAACCCGGCCACCTGAGACCTGGACCAGGTAAACCGGGCTGTGTCCTTAGTCACGTTCGCCGTGATGGCAATCCTGCCATGGCGCAGCCTGCCCCAGTTCACCGAGCCGAGCTTTGCCTATCGCGCCGCGCGCGACCGCGGGTTGCAGGGCAGGCTCCTCTGGATCGACGGCACCGCGAACATCGACTTGGTCGCCGACCGGGCAAGGCTCGGCCGGTTTATGAAGCAGGCGAAGGACGTCGGGTTCAACACCGTGGTGTACGACATCAAGCCGATCGTCGGCCGCACGCTCTACCCGTCAGAGTTCGCCGCCCCCCTGACCTCTTGGAAGGGCGTCGCGTTCCCTCCCGGATACAACCCGCTGGCCGAGGTCTTGCAGGCCGGGCACCACGTCGGCCTCAATGTCTGCGTCTCGATGAACGCGTTCAGTGAAGGGCACAGTTACGCGAAGGCGGCGGTGGGGAAGCCTGACAGCCCGTTTGGTGACGCCGGGCCGGGTTACCGGTGGCCGGAACGACAGGCCGTCGTCCTTCGGTCAGAACCCGATCCGATGGACCCGACGAAGGCGGCCTACACGTTCCGGCCCTCGGGCGCCGTGCAAAACCAGATCCCCCTGATGATGAACCCGTTTGACCAATTGGTCAGAGACCATGTCCTGGTCATGGTCGACGAGGTGGCCCGGGGCTACCCCATCGACGGCCTGCTCTTCGACGACCGGCTCCGGTTCACCGGCCTTGACGGCGGGTTCAGCCCCGAGGCAAGGTCCGCCCTCGAGAGAAAGGTCGGTGCGGTGGCATGGCCGGAGGACGTCTACACCGTCCGCCACCAACCGGACAAGTCGACGACGATCATCCCCGGCAAGTACTTCCAGGACTGGCTGGTGGTCCGGGCCGAGGCGGTCAAGTCGTTTGTGACACGCGCCCGGGCCGTGCTCAAGCGAGCCCGTCCCGCTGCCTCCTTCGGCGTCTACGCCGGCTCGTCATACGGGCACTACTACAAGTTCGGCAGCAATTACGGGTCGCCCGACAACCGGGCGGGATTCCCGTTCCTCACCAGCGACTACCGTAAGGCCGGGTTCGCCCCGTGGCTCGACCTCCTCGTCACCGGGTGCTACTATCCGACCCCCACCGTCGCCTCGGCCCAGGCCAGCGGCAAGCCGGTCGGCTTCACCGTGGAGGCGGGGGCCCTCGTCAGTGTCGCCGCCGCCTATGACGCCACGTGGACGTACGCAGGCGTCATGCTGACGGACTACACCGACCGTCCCGCCGCACTGGAGACCGCTCTCCGCGCGGCGACGACGAACAGCGAAGGCGTCATGGTCTTCGACGCTTCCCACGGGATCGACAAGTTTTGGCCGGTCTTCGCCAAGGTCTTCGCCAAGCCAGCCAAGGCGCCCCACAACGTGCCCGGACTCATCGACAAAGTCCGCCGGGCCCGCTTGAGGGCCGACCGGCGCGGTGAGGCGGTCTGGAACTTCCCCATGCTGGACGGCCAGGCCGACGCCGGGTTCTAAAGGCCGACGCGCAGTGCGCAGAAGGCACGTCTGGAACGGTATGGGCTCGCGCCCCCTCGAACCGACGATCGAGACCGACTTCACCGGCCGGCTCGACTACAGCGGATACCTCTGTCTCGACAGTCTTCTCGGTGCGCAGAAGACCTTGAGCGACCCGCCCCATCACGACGAGTTGCTCTTCATCATCCAGCACCAGACGAGCGAACTCTGGCTCAAGCTTGTCGTGCACGAACTCCGCGCCGCCCGACGGTCGGTCCAGGAGGACGACCTTGGGCCAAGCTTCAAGGTCCTTGCCCGGGTGAAACAAGTCCAGCGGATGCTCTTTGAGCAGTGGGCCGTCCTGGAGACGTTGACCCCCACCGAGTACGCCCAGTTCCGGGGTGTCTTGGGTCGGGCGAGCGGCTTCCAGTCGCACCAGTACCGGCTCGTCGAGTTCCTGCTCGGTAACAAGGACGCCGACGCTGTCAGCGTCTTCCGACACCGGCCCGAGGTCTACGACGAGCTCCAGACGGAGTTGAATTCGCCCAGCGTCTACGACGAGTTTCTGCGCCTCCTCGCCCGTCGGGGGTTTGACTTGCCTGCGGAGGCCGTGGACCGGGACTGGAGCCGACCGTACGCCTCGCATCCTGCCGTCGTGGCCGCCTTCAAGCGGGTGTACGACGACCCCGCCCGACATTGGGACGCCTACGAAATGGCGGAGAAGCTGGTCGACGTCGAGGAGTACTTCCTTCTTTGGCGGTACCGGCACCTGAAGACGGTGGAGCGGATCATCGGGTTCAAGATGGGCACGGGAGGGAGTTCGGGGGCCCGGTTCCTGGAGCAAGCCCTCAAGATCCGCCTGTTCCCCGAGCTGTGGGACGTGCGGACGGAGATCGGTCGTTGAACCTGCCCCCGGGGCCGATGGACGCCGCGTATGTCGAGCGCCACGTCAACCCCCTGTTCACGAGGGTGCTGGCCCGAAACGAGGTGTATCTGGCCAACCACTCCCTGGGCCGTCCCCTCGACCGCACCGAGGCGGACGTCCAGGAGGGTGTCGCCTCCTGGTACGGGGAGATGGACTCCGCGTGGGACGCGTGGATGGCGGAGTCGGACTCGTGGCGGGCTGGCGTGGCCGACTTGGTCGGGCTCCCTTCTGGGGACGCGGTCGTCCCGCGGGCCAGCTGCGGCCAGGCCCTTCGGGCGGTGTTGAACTCGTTCCCCACCGGACGCCGGGTCAATGTCGTCACCACCGACGTCGAGTTCGACAGCATCGACTTTGTCCTCCGGTCGTACCACGAGGCCGGTCGGGCCGACGTGCGGTTCGTGGCCTCCGGTCGCCAGGGTGGGGCCCCGTGGGTGGACGTCGGACAATTGGTCGAGGCGGTCACGCCAGGCACCGACCTCGTCGTCGTCAGCGCGGTGGTCTTCATGACCGGCCAGGTCGTCTCCGGCTTGGACACCCTCGTCCATGAATGCCAAGCGCGGGGGACCCAGGTGCTCGTCGACGCCTACCATGCGGTCGGCGTCTTGCCCTATGCCGTCGGCCAGGCCGACTTTGCCATGGGTGGATCCTACAAGTACCTACGGGGAGGCCCCGGTTGTTGCTGGCTGGCCGTGCACCCACGCCACCTGGCGTCAGGCGGCCCCCGGACCCTGGACACGGGATGGTTTGCCAAGGCCGACACGTTCGGTTACGCCCGGCCCGAGAAGACGGAGCGCAAGCCGGGCGGGGACGGATGGCTGGAGTCGACCCCAGCCGTATTGCCCGTGTTTCAGGCACGGGCAGGGCTGGAGTTCACCCGGCAGATCGGTCCCGACCGGTTGAGAGATCACGGTCTTAGGATGTCCCGTCGGTTGCGGGCCAAGTTTCTGGATGCCGGCATTCCCGTCTTGGGCGGGGAGGACGCCGACCAGTTCGGAGCATTTGTCTGTGTGGGCCACCCTGCGCCGTCGTCGGCAGCCCAGGAGATGAGGGAGAACGGGGTCAACACCGACGCTCGCGGGGCGTTCGTCCGGTTCGGGCCCGACATCCTCACGACCGACGACGAACTCGACGTCGCGGTGCGCGTGGCGGCGAAAGTCTGGAGGTAAGGAAAAACCGCCCCTAGCAGTCGCTAGGGGCGGTACTTCATGTCAGCGGCGCTGACTCAGGCCTTCTTCAAAATCTTGTCGGCCTTGGCGATCCACTTCTTGGGGCCGCCCTCATCGTAACCGTACTCGCCGATGACCTTACCGTCAGCCTTCAGGAAGAGGACGGTCGGGTAACCCTGGATCTTGTACTTCTGCTGCAGGGCTTGGTTCTGGCGCTTCAAGGAATCGCTCTGCTTGACGGCCCGCGGGTAGTCGAGCTCAAGAAGGATGACGTGCGATTTGGCCCAGGTGGCGAACTCCTTGGTGACCAGCACCTCGGCGTTCAGCTTCTTGCACCAGCCGCACCAATCGCTGCCGGTGAAGAACGCCAAGATCGGCTTGCCCGACTTCTTGGACATCTCGACGGCCTTTGCGTAATCGTTGGTCCAGGTGTCGGCGGCAGTCGCGAAGGCGGCGACGGCCAGCAGGGCTACGGCGGCGAAGATCTTTTTCATGTTCCCAAATGTTGAAATACCACAAGACTTGGGATTGTTCCAGGGTCCCGCGCTATTTTTTGCCCTTGTCACGGACCGCCGCCACCGCCAAGACAAGGAGGGTGACAATCCAAGTCGCCCCACCGATCGGCGTGATGGCGCCGGCGACACGGGGTGCACCGAGGGCCAGGGCATACAAGCTTCCGGCAAAGAGCACGGTCCCGGCCAAGAGCGCCCATGCGCCGCCCCGCTTCGCCTTGTCCGTCAGAAAGGGCATGCCGAACAGGGCGAGCACCGCGACCGCGACACCCATGTGGTAGCTCTGGCCGACCCGCCACACCTGGAGTTGGTCGGGGGCAAGACGTTCCTGGAGCGCGTGGGTGCCGAAGGCGCCCAACATCACCGCCAAAGCCAGGTTAGCGAAGGCCACGCCGGCCGCCGCCCTCATGGCCTCTCCATCGCCGCCGCGACCATGCGGTGGAACTGGTGGACGCCGCCTTCACGCTGGACGGAGTACCGCCCCCGGTCATAGAATCGGGACCTCAACCCCTTCTGGACCATCTCGACGACCGCCTCGTCCTCGCGTTCGACGCGGTCCAGAGCGGAACCGGCCCCCTGGTCCAGCTTGCCCTCGTCCCAGACAAACGGAAGAAACGAGACTTTGGTGAGGGAGGGGCCGAGGGGGCGGACGACGTTCACCGAGAGTCCCCACGGATAGAAATTGAGCATCAGGTTGGGGAAGAGCCAGTAGTAGTACGCCCCGATCCGCCTTCCGTGGTCGGGAGACCCGGCGGGGAGGTCGAAGCAGGGCTCACCGTCTCCGGCGACCCCCAACTGGAGGTTGCCATGGGCGAAGAGCTCGGTGGTGTACGCCCCGTAGTCGAGGGTCGAGTTCAATGCCGCGTGGATGTAGGGGATGTGGAAGCCTTCCAAGTAGTTGTCGACGTACAGCCCCCAGTGCGCCTTGACCAGGTAGTCGCGGGCGCGGGAAGGGGCGAAGACGAACTGCTCGACCGGCATCCATCCGACACGCTGTTCCACCGCCTGGAAGACGTCCGGCAATGCGTCCTGGGGTGCCAGAGAGGTGAAGAGGAATTGCCGCCAGAGGCCCAGCGGCACTTCCTGGAGGTCGTCGGCGGGACAAGGGAACCCCTCCACTCCCTCAAACTCGGGCATGAACGTGCATTTCCCGTCGAGCCCGAACCGCCGACCGTGGTAGCGGCAACGCAGGCTGCGCTCGTTCCCGGCGCCTTCGCAGACCAGGTTGCCGCGATGGGTGCAGACGTTGCTCAGACACCTCACTGTGTCGTCCATGTCGCGGGTCAGGAGCAGAGGCTCGTCGAGGCATCCTTCAAGGAGAGTAAAGGGAAAAACCTGCCCGGGGACCTTGACCGCCTCGGCCGGTGACACCCACTGCCAAGTACGGGCAAAGACCTTTTCTTTGGCCTCTTCAAACACCGCCGGGTCGGTGTAGAACGCGCTCGGAAGAGTCGAGGCACGGCACAACTCCTCGGCGACTTCAAAGCGACGCATGAAGTGAGGATACCGGGAGGCGCAGTTCGTCCGGGAACCGTGTCGGTCTCACCGGCCTCGGCGACGCATCTTCCGTTTGTCGACTCCGATCCGGCCCTCGCTGAGGCCCATCGTCTTACGTAGTTCGGCGATTTCGTCGCGGACCGCCGCGGCTTTCTCGAACTCCATGGCGCGGGCCAGGTCTTTCATGTCCTTCTCCAGCTTGTCGATGAGCATGGGGATGTCTTCGACCCGGATCGGGCTGCCGGCCTGGCCCGCCTTGGCTTCACCTTCGACACTGTACTGGGCGACGACTTCGGCCACCGCGTCGTAACTTCGGACGGTCTCGCGGACTTCCTTCAGGACGGTCGTCGGGGCGACCCCGTGGGTGTCGTTGTAGGCCTGCTGGACGGCCCGGCGTCGGTTGGTCTCCTCGATGGCCCGCTCCATGGAGCCGGTCACCGTGTCGGCGTACATGATCACCTTGCCGTCCACGTTGCGGGCGGCGCGGCCGATGGTCTGGATCAGCGAGGTCTCCGAACGAAGGAACCCTTCCTTGTCGGCGTCGAGGATCGCCACGAGGGTGACCTCGGGAAGGTCGAGGCCCTCGCGGAGGAGGTTGACGCCGATGACGACGTCGTAGACGCCAAGGCGTAGGTCGCGCAGGATCTCGGGCCGGTCCAGGGAATGGACTTCGCTGTGGATGTAGTTCACCTTGACGTGGAGGTCCTGGAGGTAACCGGTCAAGTCTTCGGCCATCCGTTTGGTCAGCGTGGTCACCAGCACCCGCTCCTTCTTGGCGACCCGCGTCTGGATCTCGCCGATCAGGTCGTCGATCTGACCCTTGGTCGGACGGACGACGACTTCGGGGTCGACGACGTAGGTCGGCCGGATGACCTGCTGGACGCGGTTGCTCTCGTGCTCGGTCTCAAAGGGGCCGGGCGTGGCCGAGACGAAGACCACCTGGGGCACCCGTTCCAGAAACTCCTCGAACTTCAGCGGCCGGTTGTCGAGCGCGCTGGGCAGCCGGAAGCCGTAGTCCACGAGGACCGACTTGCGCTGACGGTCGCCGTTGAACATCGCCCTGACCTGGGGCAGCGTCTGGTGTGACTCGTCGATGAAGACCACCGCGTCTTTGGGCAAGAAGTCGAGGAGGGTGTACGGAGGTTCCCCGGTCTTGCGGCCGTCGAAGTAGCGCGAGTAGTTTTCGATGCCGTTGCAGTAGCCGACCTCGCGGATCATCTCCAGGTCGAACTCGGTGCGTTGCCGGAGCCGCTGGGCCTCAAGCAGTTTGTTCTGCGACTCAAAGAGCGCGACCTGCTGGGCGAGTTCCTCCTGGATCTGCTCCAGCACCATGTCGATCTTTTCAAACGGGGTGACGTAGTGGGTGGCGGGGAAGACGCTGCACTTGGTCGGCTGGTCGATGACCTCCTGGGTCAAGGGATCGACCAGGCGGATCCGTTCGATGGTGTCGCCAAAGAACTCGATCCTCGTGACGATCTCCTCGTCTTTGGGTTGGATCTCCAGCAGGTCGCCTTTCACCCGGAACGCGCCGCGGTCCAGGGCGACGTCGTTGCGGACGAACTGCATGCGCACCAGCCTTTGGAGCACTTCGTCCATGGGGTACTCCACGCCCGTCTCGAACGTCACGACCGAGTCGGCGTAGACGTCAGGCGAGCCGATGCCGTAGATGCAGCTGACACTGGCGACGACCACGACGTCCCGCCGTTCGAGCAGGGCCTGGGTCGCGGAGTGGCGCAGACGCTCGATCTCCTCGTTGGTGCTTGAGTCCTTGCTGATGTAGAGGTCGGTCTGGGGGACGTAGGCCTCGGGTTGGTAGTAGTCGTAGTAACTGATGAAGTACTCGACCGAGTTCTCGGGGAAAAACGCCCGGAACTCCTGGCACAGTTGAGCGGCCAGGGTCTTGTTGTGGGCCATCACCAAGGCAGGTCGTCCCGACTGGGCGATGACGTTGGCCATCGTGTAGGTCTTGCCCGTGCCCGTCGCACCCAAGAGGGTCTGGAACCGGTATCCCGAGTCCAGACCGTCGAGCAGGCCCTCGATCGCCGTGCCTTGGTCACCCTTGGGGGTGAAATCCTGGCTCAGCGCGTAGGGGGCGTCATAGCGGACGATCGTCGCAGACATAGGCCTGCGAACATCATACGCCGAATCGAGTAGCCATGTGTCTACGGCCCTAGCAAACTACTTCTTCGTGTCGATAAGGGCGCGGAAGGTGACCTTGCCCCGTTGACAGGCCTCGCTGATCATCGACCAGTAGATCCGTCCGTCGACGATGTCGACGTCGCCGTTGGTCTCGATGACGTCGCCGTTGAAGCCAAGCGACGAGGTGACTTGCATGGGGCCGGCCTTCTTCTCTTTTTCATCGGGGGGGCCGGCAGGCGGCTCGACCTCGGTCTTGTCGGCGAACGGGCTGTTCTCGATGACGTCTTTGGCCAAGGCGCGTGCGGCGTCCTTGCGTTGGGACTCGGACGACCCTAGCTTGTCGGCCCGGAGTTCGTCGAGCGTCTGTTGGAAGAAGGCGGTCCGGAGTTCGCGCAGGGTTTCCTCCGGACGAAGGACCAGGTCAAAGAGCCTGGGCTTGTTCGGCCCCATAAGCTCGGCCCACAACCGGTCCATCAGGCGGTCGACCAACTTGTCGGTCTGGGCGTCGGTGAGATTGAGCGCGGCAAGGCCCTTGGCGACGCTTGCCTTGAATTTGGCCCGGTTCTCCTTCTCCTTGGCTTGGTCTGGCAGTTCACCCTTCCAGGTGTAGGTCTCTTCGTAGAGCATCTTGCCGTCACCCTGGGGGGTCCACTTCACCGCGCAAGAAACCGCCACCTTGTCCTTGTAGCCGAGGGTGAAGTCCTCACCGCCTGGTTCACCCGATGCGAAGGACCGGGTGCCCATGTAGACCTCGTCGGACTTTTCTGTCTTGGTCTCCGTTTTCCAACCCGGGCCGGAAAACTTGACGAGGTCGGTGATCTTGTCCTCGGGGCTTGCTTGGTTGGCGGCAAGAGACCGGGCGACGCGGACGTGCCTCGACCACGATCCGTCGGGATGGAGGTCGGTCCCGGCGGTCAGGCGCGCGCACCCGCCGAGGGCGAGCGCCGAAGCGAGGAGCAAGGCGACGTGTTTCATAGGCTCAATGCCTCAAGACGGGTGGGGCGGGCCGCCGGCTTCAATCCCGACGGAATCCCTTGCCCCGTACCTCGGCCGCCTCGGTGACGACCATGAAGGCGTCTGGGTCGGCCTCACGGACGACTTGGCGGAGCCAGCCCACCTCCGCCTTGGTGACCGCGACCATCAGGACGTGCTTGGCTTCGCCGGTGTAGCCGCCTTGGGCGGGGAGGACGGTGGACCCTCGGTCCATCTCCTCAGTCACCCGGCGCTTGAGCTCGGTGGGCTCGGCACTGACAATGAAGGCGGCCATCGAAGGGGTCAACCCGACCAGCACCCGGTCGGCCGCCACCCTGACCAGGACGGCCGACAGAATGCCGAGAAGGACCTTGTCGAACGGGAAGACGGCCGCCCCGGACAGGATCGTGCAGGCGTCGAAGACGAGGATGACCGCCGGCACCGACGCGGGCACCAACTTCACCACCATCGGAGCGACCAGCGAGTAGCCGCCGACCGAGCCTCGACCGACCAGCACCATGCCGAGCCCAAGGCCGTAGAGCGAACCGCCGAACAGGGCGGCAAGCAGGGGGTCATGGGTGAGGACGGGGAGCTTGGCGGTCACAAGGACCGCCAACGGCAAGACAAACGAGCCGATGAGCGAACGGACACCGACCGCCCGGCCGAGGACCAGGAAGCCGAGGGCCAGCAGGGGGATGTTGACCCCCCACTGGAAGTAGGCCGGCTCCCAGCCGAGGGACTTCTCCAAGATCGTCGAGACACCGACGATGCCGCCCGCGACCAAGCCGTTGCCGTTGAGGAACAGGCGGAACGACAGGGCCATCACGGCGCATCCCGCGACGATCAGGGGGACGTCCCAACGACCGGGCCGGCCGCCGGCCTGGCGCATGGTCGCGATAAGCCGTTTTTGGGCAGTGGCGGACACGGCCGGAGTGTATCAGCGACCCGGGCGGCGTCCCGGCCGTCACCCCTGTACTTTTAGTGGAGGTTCGTGCCAGCATTGTTACTTGAGTCCGCGTGGACTCACGGAGGAGCACAATGAAGAAGTCTCTGATATTTCTTTCCCTCGCCGCCCTTGCCGCCATTTCACCGGCGTCCTTGATCGGCGTCTTTGATTTCAACGACACCTTGAACCCCTCGTTTGCCAAGTCGGCCGACACGAAACCGCTTGAGTTCTACATGGGGGGAGGCGACCCGACGTTCCAGCCGGGCGGGCCGACCTACGCGACCGACATGGTCGGGGCGACGAACAAGCGGGTGGCCCAGTTCGCCAAGACACAGGGCTTCCGTTCCGACCACGGTATCCCGTCCAATGGGGGCGGTTCGTACGGCAACGTCTACACGATCCTCTTCGACATTATGCTGACCGACACCAGCGGAGGTTGGGCGAGCTTCTACCAGACCAGTGCCAACAACTCAAACGACGGCGACATGTTCTTTCAGGGTTCCGGCGGCGACGACGGCAATCTCGGGATCAGTGGCGACTACGGTTCAGCGAACTTCTCCATCCTGAACGCCTGGCACCGGGTCGTCATGACTGTCGACCTGACCCACGACACCGACACCATGAACTACTACGTTGACGGCACCCTGGTCAACTCGGTCGATGTCGCGGGCGGCGTCGACGGAAGGTTCGCGCTCTACACCACCGGCGACGGTGACAGCGACGGCGACAACCTTTGGTTGCTCATGGACGAGAACGGCGACAACGGCGCCGGGTCGATCAGCCAAGTCGCCTATTGGGACAGTGCCCTGTCGAGCGACGAAGTCGCCGGATTGGGCCGGGTCGGCGAGTCCTTGAACCCCGTCCCCGAGCCCGCGACGATGGCGGTGCTCGGTGGGTTGGCCCTGCTCGTCGCGCGCCGCCGCCGCTGACGACAAGTGGTGCGTGGGAGGGGGCGTAATGTCGGCTCCCCCCACGCGCCCACCCGCTGGGCCGGTGCAACGGCAGCACCCGCCCCCTCGTGGTAGATTCCGAACCGCATGGACGCCACCCGCGAGATCGAGGTCCTTGTCCGGGCCAAGTACCCCATCGTTTCCATCGTGAGTTGGGAAGAACGGCGCGTCGAGGCGGCCGTCGCCGACGTCGCCAAGCGGCTGGGCCGCGACGTCCACACCTGGAGCGTCACCCAGGGCATGAGGCCGGCGGTGAGCCGCCCCGGGGCTGTTCCCAAGACGAGCAACCTGCCTGGCGAACTGGAAGCATTGGCCCAGGTCCACGAAGCTCCCGAGTTCACTCTGTTCGTCCTCAAGGACTTCCACCCTTACATGAAGGACGCGCGGGTGGTGCGCCTCCTCCGCGATCTGGCCGCGCGCCTACGCACGCGGAGTCAGACCTTGATTCTCATTTCGCCGGTACTCACCCTGCCCACCGAGTTGGAGAAAGACCTGACCGTCATGGAGTTCCCTCTGCCCACCGCGGAGGACATCCAGAAGCAAGTGGACGACGTGATGGCGGCGATGAAGGACAACCCCAGCGTCAACGTCGAACTCAAGCCCGAGGAACACGAGGCCCTCGTCCGCAGCGCACAGGGCCTGACCGCCGACGAGATTGAGAGCGCCTTGGCGCGGAGCCTGGTCGAGGCGAAGAGGCTCGTGGTCGACCAGATCATCGAGGAAAAGAAACAGATCGTCCGCAAGACGGGGATCCTTGAGTTCTATCCCAGCTCCAGCAACCTGAAGGACGTGGGTGGTCTTGACTTGCTCAAGAACTGGCTCACCACGAGGACGAAGAGCTTCAGCGACGCGGCCCGAGAGTTCGGTATCCCGTGGCCCAAGGGCATCCTCATCATCGGCGTCCAAGGAGGCGGCAAGTCGTTGGTGGCCAAGGCGGTCAGCACGTCCTGGAACCTGCCGATGCTTAAACTCGACGTCGGGCGGATCTTTGGCAGCCTGGTCGGCCAGAGCGAAGAGAACATGCGCCGGGCTATCCGCATCGCCGAAAGCCTGGCCCCCTGCGTCCTGTGGATCGACGAGCTGGAAAAGGGCTTCGCCGGGGTCAGCGGCGGTGTCAGCGACAGCGGCACGACCGCCCGGGTCTTCAGCACATTCCTCACCTGGATGCAGGAAAAGACCAAGCCGGTCTTCATCATCGCCACGGGTAACGACGTCAGTGCCCTGCCGCCGGAACTCCTGCGCAAGGGCCGGTTCGACGAGATTTTCTTTGTCGACCTACCCGACCAAGACGAGCGCGCCGACATCTTCCGCATCCACCTGGCGAAAAGGGACCGCGACCCCAAGAAGTTCAAGCTGGCCGAACTGGCCAAGGCCACCCATGGGTTCAGCGGGGCGGAGATCGAGCAAGTCGTCATCGGGGCCCTCAACGAGGCGTTTTTCGACGGCAAGGAGCTGACAAACAAGTACCTGCTTGACGAAGCCGGTGCCCAGGTGCCGCTCAGCCGGATGATGGCGGAAGACATCGAGGCCTTGCGCGAGTGGGCCAAGCTCCGGGCGAGGCCCAGCGCCAAACACGACGCCGACCACTGACTGGCACAATAGCCGTAGATGGGCCGCACCCTTCTGGTCGGTGACTGCCGCTGGAGCTGGCGCGACTGGGCCCGCGAGAACGCGGCGGGCCGCGACCTGCTCGTGCTTGACCCGTCGGTGGCCGACCACGGCCCGGCCACCCGACTCCTCCTCGTCCGGGCCGGCAAGGTGGCGGCATGGGCGCACATCGGTTCGCCAGACCCGTTTCGTGACCCGGTGGCCCTCTTGGCCGGGGCCGCCCGGCTGCTCGGACAAGCGGACGCGGACGCGGTCGTCCAGATGTTCCCCTGGCGTTCCTCGCCGCTGGGCCGGCACCTCGCCTTGAACCTGGCCACGATGGTCGCTCCCAGCAGGGTCTTGGTGCCGGAGGGGTCGGGGCTGGCCCACCAGCCGTGGCCGGTCGGCGCGGAAGGAGTCGACCTCCCCGAGGCGTTTCCGCCCGTCGTCCAGGAAGCCCAACGCCGCGCCCAGTGGTTAGACCTGATCGAGCGGGCGGAGAAGCACAGCGTCGACCTCGACCAAGTCGTGGTGGTCGGTTCTCGACTGGGTAGCGGCGAGGTCGTCGACGCCGACCCCTACACCGAGGTCTGCGGTGGGGCCGCCCTGGTCGTCACCAACGACCCGATGGGTGACGCCGAGGTGGGAAGGGTGATGGACTCGGTCCAAGCCGACCGGTCGGTCATCGTCTCCCCCGACCGCTACGCGGGCTTGGTGTGCAGCCTCGCCCGTCAGGACGGCTCCGACTTCGGCCTTGGCCTAGTCTCTTCGCTCGACCTCGTCCGCCGGGTGGTTCACGTCCGCGCTTTGGCCGTCGCCCCGGCCCCGGTCCGCATCTTGAAGGTGGGGACTCTCCGGGTCGACAGCCTAGGCAAAGAGATCGAAGACCTCAAACCATGGGCGGTATAACGAAATGATGCGTCTCTTCCTTGTGCGCCATGGCCAGACGGCTTGGAACGCCGACGGCCGCGCCCAAGGTCACAGCGACGTCGAGCTCGACGAGACCGGCCTTGCCCAGGCCGAGGTGCTCAAGGGCGCCTTGGTCAGCATTGGCCCCAGACGGATCCTGTCCAGCAACCTGAAGCGTTGTGTCCAGACCGCCCGGCCGTTGGCCGAGGCCACAGGCGTCGAAGTCGTCGAGCGTGAGGCCCTTCGCGAGCGGACTTTCGGTGTGCTCGAGGGCAAGCACTACACTGACCTCCGGTTCTGGTTCCAAGCGGAAGCCCGGGCCCAGGGCCTGACCGAGTTCGAGTTGCGGCCCGACGGAGGCGAGTCGGTGAAAGACGTGTGGAAGCGCCTGGCCCCGGTCGACCGGGAGATCAACCGGGGCACCGAGACCACCGTCGTCGTCGCCCACGGCGGGACATGCGCCCTCCTGCTGGCCCGGCTGGTGAACGCCACCGTCGAATCGTCGCGCAGTTTCCGGTTTGACAACGCCTCGGTCACCGAGTTGGTGCGCCGGCCAGACGGCCACTGGCAGTTGATCCGCTACAACGACACCAGACATTTGGCCGGAGCCCGATGAAGGCTTGGTTGGGCCGCCACGGGGCCGCCCTGCTCAGCGCCGTCTTGACCGGCCTGGCCTTTCCGCCGTTCAACGTCTTCCTGCTTGTCTTTGTCGCCCTCGCCCCGTGGCTCGCCAAGCTGCGCGACCTCGACGCAAAGCAGTCCTTGGCGTCGGGCTACCTCTTCGGCTTCTTCTACTACCTCGTCCAGATGTTCTGGGTCCAGCAGTTTGTCACCGACTGGATCCACAAGCCCGCCGTCGCCGTCGTCCCCTACCTCGTCACCGCCCTGCTCGGCGGCTTGTTGGTCGCCCCGGTCGGGTGGTTGGTCAACCGGTGCTGGGCGGTCGGCCGGCCGTGGATGGTTCCCCTTGTCTGGGCGGCGGGCGAGGGCTTCCGCGCCTACGTGCCTGCCCTCGCCTTCCCGTGGGGGCTGCTGGGCACCCCGATGGCGCGCCTGCCCTGGCTTGTCCAGCACGCCGCGTTCGGGGGCGTGTTCCTGGTGTCGGCCTGGGCGGTCGTCGTGAACCTCTTTGTGGTCCACGCCCTCTTCGCCGACAAGGAGGCCAAGAAGGCAATGTCCGTGCGGCAGGCTTCGGTCCTCTCCCTGCTGTTCTTTGCCGTCTTCCTCGCGGGGTTGCTCCGGATGTCCAACCTGCCCCCGACAAAGAAGCTGGTCGCCACCCTCGGCCAGCCGGGAGTCGACATGGCCTTCACCAAAGGGGTCGAGCGGTGGCAGAAGTTGGGCGCCGCCGCGGCGGCGACGATGGCGACCGCCGAGTCCAACGGCAGCCGGCTCGTCGTGTTCCCGGAAGGGTTCGGCGAGATGACCGACGGCGACACCCCGGTCAGCGGCGTCGGGCCCCGGCCGCCGCTGCCCACCATCCTTGGCTCGCACCGTTCGGACGGGACGAAGACGTACCAGACCGCTTGGCTCTACGACGGCAAGTGGCAGAGGGCCGACAAGACCAGGTTGGTCATCTTCGGCGAGTACGTCCCCTTCCGCGACTCACCGCTGTTGGCCGGGTTCAACTTGCCGACGGCGGACATCTCGCCCGGTGACAAGGTGGTGACGCCCACCATCGACGGAACCAAGGTCGGCACGCTGGTGTGCTTCGAGGGCGTCTTCCCCGACCTGAGCGAGATCCACGCCCGCAACGGGGCGCAGCTTCTTGTCCAGATCAGCATCGACGACTGGTACATCAAGACCCCGGCATGGGAGCAACTCTGGATGTCTTCTGTGTACCGGTCGATCGAGACCGGCCTGCCCCTCCTGCGGGTGGGTGGCGAGGGCATGACCCTGGCGACCGACTGCCGAGGCCAGGTGATCGTCGCGGCCAAGCCCTTTGAGCAGAAGGCGCTCCGTGTCGAGGTCGCCGTCCCCGACCACTCCGACGCGTTCCCATACAAATCCGCGTTCCTGTGGCTGTCGTACCTGGTCGCCGCTTGGGTCGCCGTGGAAGGGTCCTTGGCGGGTCGGAAGAGGACCGAGAAGTGAAGGGGGCCGTCCTTTTCGACCTGGACGGCACGCTCACCGACCCCTCCCCCGGGATCACGCGATGCGTCAACCATGCGCTCGAGCGGCTGGGCGAACCGGCCCGCGACCCAGACTCCTTGTTGTGGTGTATCGGCCCGCCCCTGCGGGCGTCGTTCGAGACCCTTGTCCCCGGCCGAGCCGACGAGGCGATGCAGTTCTATCGGGAGCGGTTCGCAGACGTCGGCATGTTCGAGAACAGCGTGTTTGAAGGGGTCCCCGAAATGCTGGACGACCTGCGCCGCGACTCGGTCCTCTTCGTCGCGACATCCAAGCCGACCGTTTACGCCACGAAGATCATCGACCATTTCGGCCTGTCGGACCGCTTCCGGGCGGTCTACGGGTCGGAACTGGACGGGACGAGGAGCAAGAAAGGCGACTTGGTTCGGTATGTCGCGGACACCGAGCGCCTTGTCCCCGGTGACGGCGTGATGGTCGGCGACCGCAAGCACGACGTGCTGGGGGCGCGGCAAGTCGGAATGCGGAGCGTGGGAGTGCTCTATGGGTTCGGGACCCGCGAAGAGTTGGTCCAGGCCGGGGCGACCCAGACCTGCGGCTCACCCTCCGAGGTTCCCGGGGCAGTCCGGTGCGTTCGGTTGGCTTAGGGCCCGCCCAGCTTGACGCCGGACGGGCTTGGCCCGTGTCAGGGTTTCTTGCTCTCCAAAGCCTTCCGGACAAGCTCCAGCTTGGCCTCGGCGGGGAGGTCAGGGTCGCCCATGATGCGGTCGACCGCGTCGTCTCCGTCCAGGTATTGGGCCAGCTCAGTGGACGCCGCGCGTCGCTCCTCGGGGGTCACGTCGTCATGGACGTCGTCGTCCTCTTCGTTTCCGGGCCGGTCGTCATGGTCGGACACCTGGTTCAGCCGGGCCGAGACGAGTTTGGTGATCATTTCACCGGGAAGGAACGGGGCCAGAGCGACGAGGACGTGGCCGGGGATCCGGGCACCGCTCTTGATCTCGCTTTCGACCAGCCTGGCGAGGTCCTCACCCCGCGTGAACGGGGCGAGACCCATAAGGACGTTGTAATCGAAGTCCCCACCGCGCCGTCCCTTGCCCTTCCGGTCGGGCTCGCCCGCGTCACCCTTCAGGGTGGCGAGGAGCAGTTTGCACTCCACGGCGAGTTCGTCGAACGTGGTGCTTTCGGGCAGTTTGCTGAAGACCCCTTCGGGGACGACGTCCTCGTCGACAAGGACGGCAAGGGCCTGGTTATAGCGGCGGACGGCGGTCGCCTGTCCGCCTGCCATAGACCCGGTCAGGCTGGCGTGTTCGGCCAAGTCGGCCAGTTCGCGCAGGAGGTTCTTGAAGATGTGCAGTTGGGTTTCGCTCATGGGTTGTCACCGAGGTCGGGGAAGCGTCCGCGCAAGGCGCGACGGGCTTCATGGAGGCGCCACTTGACCGTGGTCACGGGAAGGTCGAGGAACAAGGCCGCTTCCGCCACACTCCAGCCTTCGATATAGACGAGGCGGGCGCAGACGGCCTGCCGTTCGTCGAGTTCGTCGACGGCCCGGTCCACCGGGCCTGCGTCCAGGCTGGCGTCCACGCTTGCCCACGCCGCATCCGACATCGTCCGGCTTGCTTTGACGACCAAAGCGTCGAACTCGTCGAGGGAGTGCGTCGGCTTTCCGGCCCGGTAGGCCCGGCGGGCCTCGTTACGGGCGATCGCATGGAGCCAAGGGGCGAACCGGTCGGGACGCCCCAGGCTGCGGATGTGGCGGAAGGCGGCAAGAAAGACCGCTTGTCCCACGTCTTCACATATGTCCTCACTGTCAAGGAGAGACCGCACGACGGCACGGACGGCCGGCCGGAACCGGAGCACCAGGGCGTCAAACGCCCGGACGTCTCCTTTCTGAGCGGCCAAGACCCAGGCAGTCACCGTGGTCTGGTCGGTCATCAGGTCTCCGTCGGACATCCGCTGCGCGCCTCTCGGGAATCCAGACCCCGCCGGTGCGCCACCGGATAGTTGGTCCTATTGTGAGGGGCCCATGAACCGATAGGGGCCCTGGTGGACGCCGCTTTCGGTGATGATCGCCGTGACGAGGTCACCGGGTGTGACGTCAAACGCGGGGTTCCAGACCGGGCACCGGTCTGGCCCGACCGGGACGCCGTCCACGTGGGTGACTTCGGAAGCGTCCCGCTCTTCGATGGGTATCCCCGCCCCGGTCGGGGTGGAAGGGTCAAGGGTCGATGTCGGGGCCGCCACCGTGAAGGGGACGCCAAAGTGCCGGGCGAGGACGGCCAAGGTGTACGTGCCGATCTTGTTGGCGGTGTCGCCGTTTGCCGCGATCCGGTCGGCTCCGACGACGACAAAATCGACTTCGCCCTTGGACATCAGGTATGCGGCCGCCCCGTCGGGGATGACTTGGAACGGGATGCCGTCGTGCATCAACTCCCACGCGGTCAGGCGCAGACCCTGTTGGCGTGGCCTGGTCTCGCAGGCGAAAACGTGGCGGACCTTGCCCTGGGCATAGGCGGTGCGGACGACACCAAGGGCCGTTCCGTGGCCGGCCGTGGCGAGGGAGCCGGTGTTGCAGACCGTCAGGACCCGCGCCCCCTCCGGGACGAGGGCCGCGCCGTGCCGACCGATCGCCTGGTTCATGGCGAGGTCGTCCGCCTCGATCCTTCGCGCGACCTCAAGGACGGCGGAGGGGTCCCATGGGGCCTGGTCGGTCTGGTCAAGCGCCCAGAAAAGGTTCACCGCCGTGGGCCGCGAAGCGGCCAACCCGGCGCGTGCCGTGGCACGATCCGCTCCTGCAAGGGCGGCGAGCGCCATCCCGTATCCGGCGGCGACCCCGATGGCCGGTGCACCCCGGACAGCCATGTCGCGCACCGCGGCGGCGACTTCCTCCCAGGTGCGGAGTTCCAACCAGGTCTCCGTGCGGGGCAGCACCCGTTGGTCCAGCATCCTCAGGACGCCGTCGTCCCACACCATCGGCCTCAAATCCATCGGGAGCAGGGTACCAGCGGGTCTTCTCGGCCGTAAGAGACTAGAGGATGCGGGTCCTGATCTTTGAAGACAACCTGATGTGGAGTGCCCGGCTCCGCGACTCGGTGCGGTCGCTGGGGCACGAGCCCGTCGTGGTGGACAAGATGACCGGCGGTCTGCCGTCGGGCGAGGTGGCCATCGTCAACCTCGGTTCGGCCCGTCTGCCTGCCGCCGAGCTTGTGCCCCGTCTGAAGTCGGCCGGGGTGCACGTCGTCGGGCATGCCGGGCATAAAGAGCGTCCTTTGGCCCAGTTGGGCAACGACCTTGGTTGTGACCAGGTCGTGAGCAACAGCACGATAACGTTTCACCTGGCAAAAGTCTTAGAAATGCACACGTAATTTCACCAGAGTGGACCATTTTCCTTTTGTTTTGGCACAAGGCCCGGTGCACAATCTGCTCACGACTGGAGAGGAACAAGTCGTCATCCTGATCTCGGGACACGCCACATTCAAGCGTGTCCCTATTTTTATGTCTGACGTGATTCAGTAGACTGACGGCAATGGACAAGTTGGTGCGCGACGCGGCCGCCGCTTTGGACGGCCTCCTTTTCGACGGGATGACCATCATGTCCGGGGGCTTTGGCCTGTGCGGGATCGCGGAGAACCTGATCCTCGCGATCCGGGACAGCGGGGTCAAGGACCTCACCGTCGTGAGCAACAACTGCGGGGTCGACGACTTTGGCCTCGGCCTCTTGCTCCAGACACGGCAGATCCGCAAGATGATCTCGAGCTATGTCGGCGAGAACGCCGAGTTCGAGCGGCAGTTCTTGTCGGGTGAGCTGGAGTTGGAGTTCAACCCCCAGGGCACGTTGGCCGAGCGCTGTCGGGCCGGCGGCGCCGGCATCCCCGCGTTCTACGTCAAGACCGGGTATGGCACGATGGTGGCCGAAGGGAAGGAGACCAGGCAGTTCGGCGGCGAGTGGTACGTCATGGAGACGGCCCTCCGCGCCGACCTCAGCATCGTCAAGGCATGGAAG
The DNA here is from genome assembly GCA_019638795.1 of Fimbriimonadaceae bacterium. Classification (NCBI taxonomy): domain Bacteria; kingdom Bacillati; phylum Armatimonadota; class Fimbriimonadia; order Fimbriimonadales; family Fimbriimonadaceae; species Fimbriimonadaceae bacterium. The sequence continues at coordinate 76,648 of JAHBTB010000006.1, forward strand.
GGTGACCGTTGGGGCAACCTGGTCTTTCGCAAGACGGCGCGGAACTTCAACCCGATGATGGCGACTGCGGGCAAGGTGTGCGTGGCAGAAGTTGAAAACCTGGTTGAAGTCGGCGAGCTAGACGCCGACTCCATCCATACTCCCGGGATTGCGGTCGACCGCATCCTCCAGGGGCCCAAGTACGAGAAGCGTATCGAGCGGCGGACGACGCGCCCTCGGGAAGCTTAGCCCTTGCGGCGGCGCACGAGGAGCGCCAAGCCCCCCAGCGCGAGCAGTGACGTCGGCTCTGGCACAGACTCCAGCGACAGGTTGACGGCCGTGCTGTCAAAGACGTAGCCGTTGCCATTGGTGCCGACGGCGACGTCGACCGTGTCTCCCGCCGACAACGACAAGGGAGCAACATATCCCGTGGTCGGGGACGACGAGAAGGAGTTCACGACGCCGCTGAAGACAAGCACGTTGTTGTGCGAGACGTGGACGTCCGTCGTTGTCGGGCCTACGTTGTCCACACCGAAGAAACCCGCGCTCAAATTGTAGGTCGCCGTCGTCGGCGCCGTGAACCGGAGGACTGCGTATTGGGCGTTGGGCCCAGGGTGCATCCAGAGTTGAGCCGCAGGAACGACCAGCGTGCTGAACGTCACGCCACTGACCGTGTCGTAGACGCCCAGTGAGTCGATTCCCGTGAACCAGCGGTCATAGCTGCCCGTCGATGTCTGGTCGAAGCTCGTGAACGAGCCTCCCAGCGTGTTTGCGTAGCCGTACGACCAAACCCCGTTGGGATTGGTGGCCAGGGAAAAATCAGTGTGGGCGTCGTACACGGTTGCGAACGACGACAACGGGCTCAGCACGAGTGCTGCGGCAAGGATTCTTTTCAAGTTGCTCTTCTCCAAGTCTCATGCCCGGACAACGGGCACGTGAGATTATGTTCAATAAGACATGGCTAGTAAACCCGTTGAAGTGCAAGGTCAATTTGAACCCGGACAAAAGGGTGTCGGGCCGCAAGAGAAATGAGCATGTACGGCTGGGTCAAATCCAACTTCAACCTGTGTCCAGCCTGTCGTCAAAGTTTTCTCAAATTCGTCGCAGCCGTAGCGACCGGCGGCCCACTGCGGTGGGCAAGACATTTGTGGGCCGGGACCGGCGCGCCGGGCTAAACTGAGGCATGCCTTTGACGCGAGACCAAATGGCGGCGCGCGCGGCGCTTGAGTTGCGTGACGGGTACTACGTGAACCTCGGGATCGGCATCCCGACGATGGTCGCCAACCACATCCCACCCGGCGTCGAGGTGGTGCTCCAAAGCGAGAACGGCATGCTTGGCATGGGGCCCTTCCCCTACGAGGGCGAGGAAGACCCCGACCTCATCAACGCGGGCAAGCAGACGACCACCCAGATCCCCGGCACCGCGTTCTTCGACTCCGCCACCAGCTTTGCCATGATCCGGGGTGGACACATCGACCTCACCATCCTGGGGGCGATGGAGGTCTCTGACCACGGTGACCTCGCGAACTGGATGGTGCCAGGAAAGATGGTGAAGGGTATGGGCGGCGCGATGGACCTGGTCGCGGGTGTGAAGCGGGTCGTGGTCGTCATGGAGCACACCAACAAGGCGGGAGAACCCAAGATCCTGCCCGAGTGCACTCTGCCCCTGACCGGAAGGAACTGCGTCCACTTGATCATCACCGACCTGGCGGTGTTTGAGGTCGGACCGACGGGCCTGACGCTTGTCGAGCACGCCGCCGACGTGACGGTCGAGGACGTCCAAGCGAAGACGGGGACGCCCTTCGTGGTTTCGCCGGCCTTGAAGCAAATCGCGGTTTAAGGTCAAAACCACCCGTCGCCCGCGATAAGATGGCGGCAGGAAACGCTATGCAGGCCCCTCCGCCTCCTCCCATGCCACCCCCAGGGGGGCCGTACCAAGCCCACCCGAGCCTGACCGGACGGCCCCGCCTCCCTTCCGCGACGCTGGAGGAGCTGCGCGCCGCCGCCGCAGGAAAGCGGCTCGGGGCAAGGATCGCCTTGGTGTACGTGCTGATACCGCTCTTGCTCTTTGTCGCGGGGGCGGCCGTCAGTCCCCCGGGCGGCGGGTTCTGGCCCTTGGTGCCTGCGGGAGTGGCTCTGGTGGTCGGCCACGTCTGGTCGGCGTTCCTTGTCCGGGAGATGCTGGTCAAGCTCGACCCGCTCTGGAGGTCGTCGGCCCGGTGGGCGACCCCTGGGCTGGTCATGGGGTTGTTGCTCCCGGTCACCGCGGTTTGGTTCGCCGCGATCGTGGACATGCTCAGCGGCATGTATTTCAAGGAGAGGAAATTCAAGCCACGGATCGCGGGACCGAAAGACGCGGAACTGGTCGCCTGGGCGGCGGCAAACCCTGTCGCGCCGCAGGCGCCGCCTGTGCCATTTCAGTGACGGCTTTGTGTTTGTCGGGTCACGGGTATGTCTTCTGAACCTCCGACGTTTGTGGACTATCCCCGCACCGGAAATGCGGGCGGTATGCCGGCCACACCGTCGCAAGACCTTTGGGGCGTCGCGTCAGGCCGGCGCTTCGCCTTGGCCGCCCTCATATTCGGCATCGTCGGCCTGACCATCCTCATGACGTATGGAGCAGCCAACGGGTGGTATGTGGGCAAGCCGACTGTCACCCTGGAGAAGTGGTTTGCCATGGCCATTGCCCAAGCACTCTCCGCCTATATGCTTTCGGCGGCCCTGACGTTTGTCCAGCCGGCGAGCGACAGTCTCTATCGGTCCAAGGCCTGGGTCGTGGCGGCTGGTTGCCTTTTGCCGTTTGGTGGCTTGGTCGCCCCGCTGGTGGTCGTGGTCGCTTGCGACCGGTACTTCAAACACCGGGGCATCGCGGGCTACTTCGTCGGCCCGCGCGACGACGAACTGACGCTCTGGGTAGACACCTTTGGAGAACCGGAGCCCGAACCGACCGCACTGGACGAAGCTCATTAGGGCCGCCTCCCCCGTGGGGAACCGCGGCAGTCAGTAAACTGGCCGTCCATGTCCACACGCTTGCGACCTAACGTCTTGCGGATGCAGCCCTACGTCCCGGGCAAGCCGGTCGACGAGGTCAAACGCGAGTTGGGCGTGGACAGCGTCGTCAAGCTCGCGAGCAACGAGAACCCTCTCGGTCCCTCGCCCAAGGCGGTCGCCGCCGTCCGCGAAGCGGCGGCCAGCATGCATGTCTATCCCGACGGCAGCGCCCACACCGTCCGGACGAAGTTGGCCGAGAAGCACGGTGTCTCTCCGGCCCAGGTGTTACTCGGTAACGGGAGCGACGAGTTGATCCACCTTCTGGGGCTCGTGTTCCTGGAAAAGGGCGACGAGATGGTCGTCGCTGACCCCACGTTCGTCCGCTACGAAGCCGCGGCCCACTTGGCCGAGACGACCCTGGTCCGTGTGCCCCTTGACGCGACTCTCACCCACGACCTGGAGAGGATGGCCGACGCGGTCACCCCGAGGACGAAGCTGGTCTTTGTCGCCAACCCCCACAACCCGACCGGCACGGTCGTGACCCGGGCGGCGTTCGAGGCGTTTCTTGACCGGCTGCCCCCGACGTGCACCTGCGTCCTCGACGAGGCGTATTTTGAGTACGGCACGGGTTCGCCGGACGGCCTGGACTACGTGCGGGCGGGGCGTGAGGTCGTCGTCCTGCGGACGTTCAGCAAGGCCTACGGTCTGGCGGGCATCCGGATCGGCTATGGGTTCGCGTCAGAGGCCGTCGTCGACGCGGTCAACCGGGCTCGCGAGCCGTTCGACGTCAACGCCTTGGCCCAGGTGGCCGCCGTAGCCGCCCTCGACGACGTCGACCATATTGAGAGGAGCCGGGCGGTCAATGCCGAGGGCCTGGCCCGCATCGCCGCCCTCGCGGCGCAGCGGGGCTGGCGGGCCGTCCCGTCCCATGCAAACTTCATCTGCGTCGACACCGGCCAGCCCGCCCAGCCCCTCTTTGACGCGCTGCTCCGGCAGGGGGTCATTGTCCGGGCCGGTGGCCCGCTGGGTCTGCCGACATACCTGCGGGTCAGCGTGGGCACCCCGGCCGAAATCGACCGGTTGGAGTCGGCCCTCGCGCGGCTGGACTCGGTCACGGCCTGACGGGTGCGGCCGGGCGGGAGGCCGTGGCGGCGCTTTGTGCGTCACAATGAGGCCGTCATGCTCACCACCGCTGTGCTCGCCACATCCCTCCTCCTGCAACAGGCGCAGGCCGTCCAGTGGGTGGAGCGGCCGTTCGGCGGCAAGACGCTTGACGGTTGGCTGCCCGCCGCCCCGGACAAAGAGCACAAGTGGACGGTCGGCCATGCGGTCATCGACCCCCACGACGACGCCCGCCTGGTCGTCTCGGGCCGAGGAAATGAACTTGTGAACTTGGCGACGGACCATGGCACGAGCCAAGACATCCACTCGACGGCCCAGTATCCTGACATCCATCTGACCCTCGACGTCATGGTGCCGCACGGAAGCAACAGTGGCATCTACCTGATGGGCGAGTACGAGGTCCAGGTGCTGGACAGCTACGGTCACGACCGAAACCCGGACGCCACCGCCATGGGGGCGGTCTACGGCGTTCGGGCCCCCTTCGACCCCAGATATCGGAAGGCGGGTGACTGGAACTCCTTCGACATCAAGTTCCGCGCCCCGCGCTTCGACGCCCAAGGCAAAAAGGTCGAGAACGCCCGGCTCCTGTCTGTCCGCTTGAACGGCCGCGAGATCCATCGTGACTTGGAACTGACCGGCCCGACCCCCGGTGGTGTCACCGGAGTCGAACATCCGGTCGGCCCGATCATGTTCCAAGGCAACCATGGCCCGGTGGCCTTCCGCAACATTCGGGTCCGGCCCCTGCGATAGGGGCGCGGGCCCCGGCGTGGTCAAGAAACCCCGGTTGCAGGCACAATAGGGGCATGACCGCGATGCTCGCATTCGTTCTCGCCCTCTCCGACGACAACAAACTATCCGCCGCGGAGACGAAGGCGGGTTGGCAACTGCTCTTCGACGGCAAGACCACGAAGGGCTGGCACAACTTCAAGTCCACGACCGTCAAGCCGGGTTGGGTCGTCAAGAACGGTGTGCTCACGTCGGAGAGCCCGGACGACGCCGGCGACATTTGCACCGACAAGACGTTCACGTGGTTCGAACTTAAGGTCGATTACCGACTGACCAAGGGCGGCAACAGCGGCATCATGTTCCGCGTCACCAACGACGGCGAGGAGACGTGGAACAGCGGGCCGGAGATCCAGATCTACGACGACCACGGCGAAGAGGGCGCCCAGAAGAGCGGCTTCCTCTACGAGTTGTACGGATCCAAGGTCGACGCCACCGTCCCGCCCGGAAACTGGAACTCGTTCGTGATCCACATCGCGCCGGACACGTGCTGGACCGAAGTCAACGGCAAGCGGTACTACGAGTTCAAGATCGACACTCCTGAGTTCTGGAAGAAGGTCAAGGACAGCAAGTTCGGCGAGTACCCGTTCTTTGCCAAGAGCAAGACTGGCATGATCGCCATCCAGGGCGACCACGGCGTCGTCTCGTTCAAGAACATCAAGATCCGCGAACTGAAGGGCTGAGACCGCGGCGGTCGCCTGACCGGGCTGATTCGGCACCCGGTCAGGCAGTCAGGGTTGGATTCAGCGCAGGCGCATGACGCCGAGTCCGCCGGTGTCCCGTCGGTAGACGACCTCGGGAAGGGAGGTCTCCACGTTGTGGAACGGGAACATCGGGAGTTTGGACGCCTCGAAGGCCAAGGTGGCCTCAGAGAGCGTCATGGGGCGCAGGCTGACGGTCTTGGTGTGGACCACGTGCCCCGCCTCGCCGGGGAGGACATGGTCACCCAAGGGTTGGTCTGCGATCTCACGCTTTCCCCGCGCCGGGGCATGGTCGGTCAACCGGCCGTGAGCCTTCCTCAACTGGGCTTGGACCTTGTCCATGACGACATCGACCGCTTTCAGCGGGTCGACGTCGCGGGCCGTGGCGCGGTGCACCCGGCCCGCGGCCTGGAACACGAGGTCCACCCTCCTGCCGACTTTCTCCTCTCGGTAGACGATTTCGGCGTTGTCAACAGGGCCGGCGAGCCGGCTGAGTCGTTGGAACTTCTTCTCGGCGTAGTCGTTTTCCCGCTTGCTGGGCGGAGCACCGACTGATCTGACCACCAGTCTCATATGTTTGGTCACCTTGTCAGGGCCTGGCCCGGGCAAGGGTGGCGACGGCAAGGGCGGCGATTCCTTCGCCGCGGCCCAGCGCGCCCAACCTTTCGTTGGTGGTCGCCTTGACGCTCACCCGGTCGGCCGTGACGCCGGCCGCACGGGCCACCGACTCGCAAATCTCGCCATGACGGCGCATGATCTTCGGCCGTTCTGCCACCACGGTGGCGTCTATGTTCATGATAAGCCAATTTCGGCCGTTCAGGAGGTCGGCCGCGTGAACAAGAAAGTCGGTCGACCGCGCGTCCTTCCATTTGGCGTCGGTGTCAGGGAAGTGGAGGCCGATGTCGCCCAAACCGGCCGCACCCAAGAGCGCGTCGACGATGGCATGGAGGAGCACGTCGGCGTCGCTATGGCCCTCGAGTCCGGGCCGGTCGTCGGCAAACTCGACGCCGCCGATCCACATCGGGCGGTTTGGGTCGGTCGAAAACCCGTGGATGTCATAACCGATGCCCGACCGGTACTCCAGAGCTACTTGTAGGTCACTTTGATAAGTCAATTTTCGATTGGCGACGTCACCATGGACCATCGCGGGTCGGAGCCCCAACCTTTCAACCAACAGCATGTCGTCGGTGGCCGCCGGGTCGGCATCCTGAAAGGAGCGTTCCCAAATTGCCCGCGGCGCGCCCTGCGGCGTTTGCACCGACACTAATCCAGATCGGTCAAGGGTGAAAAAGCCTTCCCCGTCACGTTGCCGGATTGTTTCGGTGACGGGAAGACCGGGGAACACGGGGCCCCGTCTTGCGCCCTCGACGACCCGGGCGACCAGGTCAGGGGTCACAAACGGGCGTGCCGCGTCATGAAAGAGCACGACCTGGGCGTCTGGCGGGCACGCCGCCAAACCTGCTGCGGAGCTCTGGGCGCGGGACGCGCCGCCGAGCACGACAAAATCGGCGTCCGGTGCCGCCTCACGAAGCTCGTTGATGTTGGCGGCGGAAGCGACCAGGCCGACGTAGTCGATGTCGCGGTGGTGGCGGAACGCCTCGAAGGACCGCCGCCAAACCGGCTTGCCACCCGCGGCCTGGGCCAGCTTGTCGCTTCCAAACCGGTTGCTCGAACCGGCGGCAAGGACGACGGCACACACCGGGCCGTCAATGCTGGTGGCGTCGTCGGCCGCTCCGCTCTGGCTCGGTGGGTTCCCCGTTGGCATCAGCGAAGATCATTTTGCCACGCTCGGTCTGGATCACCTGGGTGACGCGGACTTTCACGGCCTGGCCGATCAGGTCGACGCCGTTCTCGACGACGACCATGGTGCCGTCGTCCAGGTAGCCGACACCTTGACGGTACTGGTTGCCTTCCTTGATGACGGTGATGTCCAGCGGCTCCCCCGGCAGGACGTTGGGCCGCAGGGCCAGGGCGAGGTCGTTGATGTTCATGACCCGCACCTCCTGGATTGTGGCGACGCGGTTGAGGTTGAAGTCGTTGCTGACCAGGTCGGCCCCGATCGCCTTGGCCAACCGCACCAGGCGGGCGTCGACTTCCTCCTTGGCGTCCGGGGCGAAGCGGTCGTGGGTGCCGACTTCCACCTGGAACTCGGCCTGGATGCGACGGAGCACCTCCAGACCCCGGCGTCCGCGTTGGCGGCGCAGGGAGTCGTGACTGTCGGCGATGTGCTGAAGTTCTTGGAGGACAAAGGCGGGGACGTAAATCTCACCTTCGATGAAGCCGGTGCGGACGAGGTCGTAGACGCGGCCGTCAATCAAGACGTTGGTGTCAAGGACCTTGATGCCGGTCTTGCGGCGTCTGACCGAACTGGAGTACCAGGGAAGGGCCTCCTCCATGGTTTTGAGGGCGTAGACCGACAGGGCCGACAGGCCGATGACCATGCCGACCACGATCACGGGGGCGTTGACCGCGCCGAGCGACTGGAAGATCGACAAGAAGGGCATCGAGACGATGATGCCGGCAAACACGCCCATGAAGAGGGTGACCTTGTCACCGGTGGCCATCTTCTCCCATGTGGCGGCGAGGCGCTCCTGGGCGTTGGACATGGAACTGCCGACGCCGCCGCCCAAGATCAGGCCGAGCAGGGCCAAGGCGACCATCGTGATCGGTTGACGTCCTTGGTCATATCGCGTCGGCGTCGGGTTGGGGCTGTTCGCCGCGGCGACAAGCTTCTTGCCTCTGGCGCTGAACTTAGCCTCCCGTTCGGCTTGGATCTGGAGCACCCGGGCGTCGCGCGGTCCGATGAAGTCGGCCGGTGGCTTCGGTTTGGCCACCGCCGGAGCGGGCTCTTCGATCGCCGCCGTCTCCGAAGGTTGTTGGGGCTTGCTCGCCAACTGGGTCAGGCCACTGAACAGGGCGTCAAGGACGGGCGGCACGAACGTCACCGCGCAGACCGCGCCGATGAGGGCGCAACATGATATGAACAATGCACGCGCCGGAACCTTCACTTTGTGACCACCTTGGCTCGGCCACGGTCGAGGATGAAGCTGGTGAACGCGTCGGCGACGCTGCCCTGGGCGGTTTTGATGTGCGTGGCGTCGACCCTTTCGGGAGCCCGTGTCGAGTCGAGGGCCACCCACCCGGTGCCGTCGAACACTTCGACCCACGCGTGGTAGTAGAAAGAACCGGCGTACTGGACGATGCCGGTGCAGACCCGGGTCGGGATGCCGGCCGCCCGGAGGACCGTCGTCATCAGCACGGCGTGGTCACGGCAGACGCCTTCTTTGGAGTCCAGAATCTCGCCCGCGTCACGCACGACGCCGATACCGGCGTTGGCGGCGACGAGGCCGTGGACGTATTGGCGGACCTTCTCTGCCGCCACGGCGACCCTGTCCTCACCTCCGGTGACTTGCTTGGCCAGTTCGACAAACCGGCTTGTGTCGCAAGGGACGTGGGTCTCGGGCTTCGTCCATTGGGCCATGGTCTTGGCGGCTTCGGCGATCGTGGTCGTCTTGTCGTGCCAAGTGACCGGGTGGACCTCGACCAGCCAGTCGTCGCCCTGCTTGGCCACGGTCTGGTGCGCGTCAGAAGGGACTTTGTCGAGCTTGGGGCCGTGGAAAACAAAGGAGATGGACTTGGCCGTCGCCCAGTCGCCGAGGTCGCCGTCAATGGGGATCGTCGAGGCCTCGGCGATGTCGGTGAGGTCACCGTCGGCGCTGGCGAGGGCCTCGGCCTTGGTGACCGGCCTCATGACCATGCCAAAGGGGCCTTCGGCACGGATCAAGTCGCCCTTGGCCGATAGGTACACCTTGGTCGGGGCCCGCGGGTCGTCGACGTTCACGACATGAGCCTTGGCCTTGCCCTGCGGCGTGTCGATCTCTTCGTCGGGCAACCTGACCAGCGTCGTCTTGACCAGTGACACGGTCTGGGGGTCGAAGACATAGCAAGTCGTCGTGGTCGCTTGACCCTCGATGAGGTCGGCGGTGGGGTCGTCCTTGATGACGCCGCCCGGCGGCACCGGCAGAGTCCGCTTTGTCTTGGGTCCGCCGTCCGAGGTCTCTACCTCGACGGTGGTGGCGGTGAACTTCGCTGTCACATTGACGACCCGGCCGCCGCTGGACATGTGGAACTGCTGGACGTCAAGGTCGCCCTTCGTGGTGAATGTCGTCGTCGAATCGACAGAAATATTCAAGTTCTGGCCGAGCATCCTACCGGTCAGGACCGTCTTGGCGACACGTTTGGTGGGCGTCCGGCTTCCCGCGGCGGTGGTGGTGTCGTAGTACGTGTAGCCCAGCTTGTCCGCCCCGATATAGAGGCCAAGCCAAGTCTCTTCCGCTTGGACGAAGGCAGCGACAAGCGTTAGGCCAAAGAAGACAACGGCGCGGAGGATGGTGATCGTTCGTGCCATGACGCCACGTCAAAAGGATGGACGTCTGGCAGCATCGCCCGACTCCCGTGATTATGATACCAAGGGCCCTTTGGTTCAGGTTCCAAACCCAGCACATGGCCCTGTCCTGTTGACTTAGCAGGGCCTCCCTCAGCAAGAATGACGCCGCCCTCTATGTCGAAGACCTTGGTCATTGTCGAATCGCCCGCCAAAGCCCGCACGATCGGTCAGTTCTTGGGCGACGGCTACGAGGTCAAGGCGTCATACGGCCACGTCCGCGACCTGCCCGAAAGTAGCGACGACATCCCTGCCGACCTCAAGAAGCAGAAGTGGGCCAAGCTCGGGGTCAACACCGACGCGGACTTCGAACCCCTCTACATCGTCCCCGCCGACAAGAAGCGGCGCGTCTCAGAACTGAAGGACGCCGCCAAGGGCGCGGCCAAGCTCCTGCTCGCGACGGATGAAGACCGCGAGGGAGAAAGCATCAGTTGGCACGTGCTGCAGGTGCTTCAGCCCAAAAAGTCGGTCGATGTCGCCCGCATCGTCTTTCACGAGATCACCCCCGAGGCGATCCGGGCCGCCTTGGCCCATCCCCGACAGGTGGACATGGCCCTGGTGCGGGCCCAGGAGACCCGGCGCATCCTCGACCGCCTGTACGGCTACACGTTGTCGCCCCTGCTCTGGAAAAAGGTCGGCCCCAAGCTCAGCGCGGGCCGGGTCCAGAGCGTCGCGGTGCGGCTCATCGTCCTGCGTGAGCGCGAGCGCCGTGACTTCGTCGTCACCGGTTACTGCGGGGTTTCTGCCAAGCTCCGGGCCGCAAAGGGCGACGCCACATTCTCGCTTGAGTCGATCGGAGCGACGCCGGTCGCGGACGGTGGCAGCTTCAACAGCAAAGGCGAACTGGACAAGAAGCACCACTGGCTGAAGCGTGCCGAGGCGGAGACTCTGGCGTCTGCCCTCGCGGGGGCCAAGCCATGGACGGTCACCAAAGTCGAGACTAAACCGGGGGTCGAGAACCCGCCCCCGCCGTTCATGACCTCGACCCTGCAACAAGAGGCCGTGCGCAAGTTGGGCATGACCGCGCGCCAGGCCATGCAGGTCGCCCAGCAACTTTACGAGGGAATCGACATCGGCGGGGGCGCGGTCGGTCTGATCACCTACATGCGGACCGACAGCCTCAACCTTGCGGAGCGCGCGGTGGCCGACGCCCGGAAGTATATTGCCGGCAAGTTTGGTTCGGAGTACTTGCCCAAATCCTCACCAAAGTACAAGAACAAATCGAAGAACGCCCAAGAGGCCCACGAGGCGATCCGGCCGACCGAGATGTCCCGTGAACCGGCCTCGGTCAAAAGCCGGCTGACGCATGACCAGTTCCGCCTCTACGACTTGGTATGGAAGCGCACAATGGCCAGCCAGATGGCGCAGGCGCGAGTCGAGCGGACGCGAGTCGAGGCGACCGTCGGCCACGGCGGCACCGACCATCTGTTCGCCGCGACGGGCAAGCGCATCGCGTTCCCCGGGTTCCTGCGGGTCTATGTCGAGGGCACGGACGACCCGGAGTCCGAACTCGGCGAAAGGGAGAAGATCCTCCCCGAGATCAAGGACGGGGAGGTTCTGGCCTGCGAAGGCGTCGAAGTCAGCGACCATGAGACCCGGCCCCCCGCGCGCTACACCGAGGCCACCTTGGTCCGCAAGTTGGAGGACGAGGGCGTCGGACGGCCCAGCACTTACGCCGCGATCATCGGCACGGTCCAAGACCGGGGTTACGTCTTCAAGCGGAAGAACGAACTGGTGCCGACCTTCACCGCATTCGCGGTGATCGGGCTGTTGGAAGACAACTTTGGCGACTTGGTCGATCTTGGCTTCACCGCCCGGATGGAGGACGAGCTCGACGACATCGCCGATGGGTCGGCCGACATGGTCGCCCACTTGCGCCGGTTCTACCGGGGCGACGGGACGTCGCCGGGCCTGGTCGCCGAAGTGGACGCTAAGGCGAAGGACATCCCGTTCCCAGCCATCCCTCTGGGCGACGACGTCGTGGTCCGGATCGGCCGGAACGGCCCGTTTATCCAGCGGGGAGCGGGCGGCACCGGCAACACAGCGAGCGTCCCCGAGGACATGGCGCCGGCGGAACTTGACTTGGCCAAGGCCCTGGCCTTGCTTGAGGAGCGTGGGGCCGGACCCGCGTCGATCGGTCACGACCAATCCGGCCGGGCGGTCTTCCACAAGAAGGGCCGATTCGGCGACTACTTGGAAGTGGAGGGCGAGCCACCAAAGCGCGTCACCGTCCCCCCCGGAGTCGCGCCGTCGTCACTCAGCGAGGACGAACTCCACCTTCTCCTGACCTTCCCGCGCGCCTTGGGCAAGCACCCCGAGACGGGCGACGAGGTGACGGTGGCCGTGGGTCGGTTTGGGGCCTACATCACCAGCGGTGCGTCGAACAGCAATGTCGGTGACTGGAAGGCGGCCGCCGGCCTCGACTTGGCCGGAGCGGTCGAGGCGCTGAAGAACGGTCGAGGATCGAAGCGGGGGTCGGCCCCCGCGCCGCTCCGTGAACTCGGCCAAGCGGAAGGTGTCGAAGGGCCCGTCCGGGTCATGGACGGTCGGTTCGGTCCCTATGTGACCGACGGCAAGACCAACGCCACGATCCCCCGGGGCACCGACCCGGCCGCCGTGACCTTGGAGGACGCCGTCCGCCTCATCCAGGCCCGGGCCGCCGCCGGGCCGAAGAAGAAGCCGTTCAAGCGCGGCGGCTTCAATAAGAAGGCGAAGTGAGCCGCGTTCAATACTCCGACATCGACGAGTCGACGTCTCTGGCGTAGCCGTTCATGCCGCCTTCGAGGTTGCGGACTTTAGCGTAGCCTTGACGCACCAGAAAGGTGGCGACTTGTCCGCTACGGTTGCCCGTCCGACAGACGACGACGATGTCCGCGTCCTTGGGCAGCTTGTCCAAGGAGTGGGGGACTTGGGCCATGCGGACGTGGACATGGCCGGGAATGGCGCCGTTGGCGAGTTCGTGCTCTTCACGGACGTCGAGGACCAACAGTTCCTTGCCCGAATCAAGCTCGGCCTTCAACGCAGCGGGGGTGATCGTCTCCACGGCCTGATTGTGCCAAGAATCAGGACACGGCGATAAGGGCCTCGTCGGACCGGCGCTCACGGACACGGTCGATGAGGAGGGCGTGCTCGGGGTGCGACAGGTCGGGGTCTCGCTCAAGGAAGGTGATCGCGGCACGCCGGGCGACTTCGAGCATCGGGCCGTCGTCGACCAGGTTAGCAATCTTGAACTCGACGTCGCCGCTTTGTCGGGTGCCGGCGAGGTCGCCCGGCCCACGAAGTTTTAGGTCCTCCTCGGCGATCACGAACCCGTTGGTCGTCTCGACAAGGACTTCCATGCGTTTGCGGGTGTCTTCGGTCTTGGCGTCCGCGACAAGGACACAAAAGCTCTGGGTCGAGCCGCGGCCCACCCGTCCGCGGAGTTGGTGGAGCTGGGCCAAGCCGAACCGGTTGGCGTCCTCGATCACCATCGCCGAGGCGTTAGGCACGTCCACGCCGACTTCGATCACCACCGTCGCCACGAGGATGTCCAGCTCATGGCGGCGGAACTGGTCCATCACCGCTTCCTTGTCGGCGGCCTTCATTTGACCGTGGAGGAGTCCGATGCGCAGGTCGGGGTACTCGGAGTCCTTCAGGCGGTAGAAAAGGTCTTCCGCCGCCTGGGTCTGCATCTTCTCGCTCTCATTGATCATGGGGCAGACGAAGTACGCCTGACGTCCTTCTTCGACAAGCTTGCGGACTCCGGCATAGACCTGGGGTCGGTCATTGGGCGCACGCCAGTGGGTCTTGATCGGTTTGCGGCCCGGCGGCAGTTCGTCGATGACGCTGAGGTCGAGGTCGCCGTACAGGGTCATCGTCAGCGTCCGGGGGATCGGCGTGGCCGTCATGACGAGGAAGTCAGGGTTCCCGTAGCCCTTCTGCCTTAAGGCCATGCGTTGCACGACGCCAAACCGGTGCTGTTCGTCCACGACGGCCAGCCCGAGCTTATGGAACGTCACGTGCTCTTGGATGATCGCGTGGGTCCCGACGCATATCTGGGCTTCGCCGTTGGCGGTCGCCTCCATCGCGCGCTTCTTCTCCCGGCTTCCTTGCTTGCCGACGAGAAGTTTGATGTCCACCCCGGCCGGCTCAAACAGGCGGCTGAGGTTAATGAAGTGCTGTTCGGCGAGGATCTCGGTGGGGGCCATGAGGGCGGCCTGGTAGCCGCACCGCACCGCCGCCAACATCGCGCAGGCGGCGACGGCGGTCTTGCCGCTACCGACGTCGCCCTGGACGAGCCGGTTCATCGGCACGGGCCGCTCCATGTCCGCCCAGACCTCGCCCACGACGCGGCGTTGGGCGGAGGTGAGTTCGAACGGCAGGATCGCGTGGACCTGCTCCCAGAGGTCGCCGCTGTGATGGTCCTCCATGGCAGAGAACAGGTTGGCCCCGGACGCCGGGGCCCCGGCCAACTGCGAGATGGGAAAGCTGGTCCCGACCTCTTGTTTGACTTCGCGGCGACGCATTTGGAGGGCGACCTGGAGAAAGAAGAACTCGTCGAAGACCAGCCGCTTTCGGGCGTCTTCCTGGGCCTTCGGCGAGTCGGGCCGGTGGATCTGCCGCATCGCCCAAGCAAGTTTGGGCAGCCGTTGCGCCTCACGCAAGCTGGCAGGCAGGGGGTCGGGGACGTCTTGGGCGAAGTGCTCGACCGCCGACCGGGCGGCGCGGCGGACCAGCCACTGGGGCACACCCTCGGTCAAGGGATAGACCGGTTGGAGCCGGGCAAACTCTTCGGGGTCGTCGTCTTCGTCGATCGCCTCCCATTCGGGGGACGCCATCTCCAATTGGTACCGCTCCCCTTCCTTGACCACGCCGAAGGCGACGATCTCTCCCTGCACCTTCTGCAGTTGGGTCAGTACGTGGCGCTGGTTGAACCACACGAGGGAAATCTCCCCGCTCGCGTCGGCGAGGCGTGCCTTGATGATCACTTTGCCGCCCCGGGTCGGACGGGAAGTGACCCCCCGCAGGCGGCCGCGGACGGTCGCCGCCTCGCCGGCCCTCAGGTCGCGGACAAGGGGCAGGTGGCGCCGATCTTCATAGCGTCGGGGCAGGTGCCACAAGACGTCGCCGACGGTCACCAAGCCCAGCTTGCGCAAGGTCATGGCGTGCTTCGGCCCGACGCCCTTCAGGTACTGGACGTCGGTCGCCAATCGGTCGGTGTGGCCGGAAGCCATCTGCTTTAATGACACCATACCAATGGACGACGAGACGGCCGGGAAGGAACTCAGCGAGGAGGAGGCAGAGGCCGAACGGGTCCGCGCCAAAGTCGAGTCGATGCTTGGCAAGGTCGGTGGGGCGACCCGGGCGGCCGTTAGTCCGGCGGACGGCCACGACGACCTTGAGGAGGCCCTGGACCGGCTCAAGCAGACCGCCCAGGCAAAGCGCCATGACTACCGGAAGAAGACTGACTACGCCCACTCCGAGGCCAGCGTCGGCACCGCGGTGGGTTTCGCGGTGGCCTACAACCTCGTCGGCTGTGTGCTGGGTGGCTGGTTGCTCGGGTTCGGGTTTGACAAGGTCACGAACGGCACGTACTGGGGGCAGGTGGGCGGCATCATTTTTGGTGCCGTGGCCGGGATCGGCGGGGCTGTCCTCCTGATTTTGCGGAGCGGTGGCAAGAAACGGGCATGAGCAAACGCCTGGTCGTCGCGGTTTCCGTCCTGACGCTGGTCGCGGTCATTGTCGCCTTTGTCCTGAAGTCGCCGCTTGGTGCGTTGTGGGCGGTGGTCACATCGGCGGCGACCCTGTGGTCGGTCGAACTCACGCGGCGTACCGTCGACCGTGTGGCCGAGGCCATGCGCGGAGGCAAGGCACCACGGCTCATGATGTTCCTCGCGATCCTTGCGAAATTCCCCTTGATCGGGCTGATCGCCTTTGGCGCGGCAAAGTCTGGGCCTGTAGCCCTGACCATCTTCTTGATATTGGTCGTGTCGGTATACTCCCTCTTCGTCTGGGACGCCGTCGCCAAGCAACGGCCGGCCTGACGTGCTTCCCTATATGTACGAGCCTTTGTTGTTGACGACCCGACTCCTCGCCGAGGGACACGCCGCGCCGCCACTCCCGGTCATGGGGAACGCGGCCCTTTGGATCGGCGCGCTCTTGGTGGCGTTCATCTGGGCGTTTTTGGTCGTCGCACAGAAGGGATATTCCGTCAGGGGCCCGGAATCGACCGTCGCCAAACTGGCCGAACACTCTTACTTCTTCTTGGAGAAGGTCTGCGTTTCAGTCATCGGGCCCCATGGCCGCCAGTTCATGCCCTTTATGGCGGCGATTTGGACGGTCGTCTTCTGCGGCAACGTCCTCGGCTTGGTCATCCACGTGACTCCGACGGCCAACCTCAGCTTCAACCTGGGGATGTCCCTCCTCACCGTCGCCTACGTCCAGGTCGTGGGGATCAAGCAGAACGGCCTGGCTGGTCACCTCAAGCACTTCGCCGGGCCGAAGATGGTCGGTGCGCTCGCCCTCATCAACGTCTTGATCTTCTTGGTCGAGATCATGTCGGAGTCGGCCAAGATCGTGTCGCTCAGCCTGCGCCTCTTCGGCAACATCGCCGGTGGCGGGGTCGTCGTCAAGAACCTTGACGAATTGAGTGTCGTCATCGGCCAGCAGATGCTCCACATCGACGGCTTCCACATCGAGGTGCCGATCGGGTCGCTCCTCCTGCCGATCAAGCTCCTCACTGCCGTGCTCCAGCCGTTCGTCTGGATCATGCTCACCGCGGTCTATCTGAACAACGTCACCCACGCGGACCACGGCGACGACCACGGGGTCGCCCACGCCCACTAAGAACGCTTTTACTCACCTGAACAAACATCACGGAGAACACTAAAGAAACATGGGACTCATCGGAATCGGAATCGGCGTCGGCCTCTGCGGTCTGGGCGTCGGCATTGGACAAGGCATCATGGCTAACGGCGGTTTGAGCGGCATGGCCCGCCAGCCCGAGAACTCGGACAACATCCGCCAGGGCCTCCTCATCTCGCTCGTCTTCCCCGAGCTTGTCTTCCTGCTGACCTTCGTCCTTGGCATCCTTATGATGGTCATGGGCGTCAACATCGCCAAGTAAAGGCGTCACTTCAACTTCCCGCTCCCGGTGCCGACGGCCTGGGAGCGGACTGACAAATCTAGGAACTGCACCACAAGTGGCAAGCGAACACAAAGAAGTCCCACCAGAGAAGGGTGGATCCGGCGTCCGGATGGGCATCGGCATAGTCCTGTTCATCTTCAGCATCGTCATGCAGAAGATCTGGGACTTTGAGGCGGTCAAGGAGAGCAACGCGTTGCTGAAGCTCTTCGATCTCAACGTGCCCGTCATCATCGGCACGATCGGCCTGATCTTCTTGCTGTGGGGCGTCATCCAGCAGTTCTACACGACCCCCTTGTGGCACATCATCAACGAGCGGAACTCCGCCATCGAAGGCACCTTCGCCGACGTGGAGAACCTGCGAGACGAGATGAGCCGCACCAAGGCGGACTACGAAGCGAGGCTCCACAAGACCGAGGCGGACGCCCGCGAGCAGATCCAGGCCCAGATCAAGGAAGCCCAGGAACTGAAGAAGCAGCTGATGGCCGACGCCCAAGCGAAGGCCGACGCCTTGCGCAAGGAGGCGGAGACTGAGATTGAGAACCAGCGCCGCCAGGCCCTCGCAGAGTTGCGCGTCCACGTCGCGACCCTCTCGCTCCAGGCCACCGAGAAGATCTTGCAGGAGAACGTCGACAACGACCGGAACCGCAAGCTCATCGACGACTTTTTGACTACTGTCGAGGCTAAGAACTAATGGACGACACCCGCGTCGCCAAGCGGTATGCGCGCGCGCTCTTTAGCGCGGCGAAGCGGGAGGGCGTCGTCTCTGGTGTCGACGAGGACCTCAAGGCCGTCACCACCGCGTTTCGCGACAGCAGCGGTTTTCGGGTGTTCATTGAGAGCCCGCAGACCGACGACGCCCAAAAGACCGGGCTGATGGAGAAGGTGTTCGGTGACCGCGTCACCCCGTTGACGATGTCGGCCCTTCGCCTGCTGATCAAAAAGCGCCGGGACAACGAGATCTTCGCCCTGCAGAAGGAATTCGCCGAACTCCGCCGGCAAATGGACGGCGTGACCAAGGCGACCGTCACCTCGTCGACCCCCCTCGACAAGGGCCAGCAAGACGCGGTGGTCGCCAAGATCGCCGCCAAGACCGGCCGCACTGTCGAGGCCGAGTTCGACATCGACACCAGCTTGATCGGTGGCGTCAAGGTCATCTATGACGACTACATCCTGGACGGTTCCGTCCGCGGCCAGCTGGACCGCATGAAGGAAACATTGCTTTACGACCTCCTCAAACAAGCCTGAGGACCACCCACGACCATGGCCATCAAACCCGAAGAAATCACCTCGATCCTCGAACAGGAACTCGCGTCCTTCGAACGAAAAGTCGACGTCGAGCACGTCGGCACCGTCCTCCAGGTCGGCGACGGCATCGCCCGTGTCTATGGGCTGCCGCACTGTCAGGTCGGTGAAATGCTCGAGTTCCCGGGCGGTGTCATCGGCCTGGCCCTTAACTTGGAAGAAGACTCGATCGGCGCCGTCTTGGTGTCCGACTCGACCGAGATCAAGGAAGGCGACCCCGTCAAGCAGACCGGCAAGATCATCCAGGTCCCCGTCGGCCGGGCGCTCTTGGGTCGTGTCGTGAACGCCTTGGGTCAGCCCATCGACGACATGGGCCCCATCGCCGCAGAGCAGTTCACCAACGTCGAAGTCCTCGCCCCCGGTGTCGTCGACCGCCAGCCGGTCTTTGAACCGCTCCAAACGGGCATCAAGGCCATCGACGCCATGATCCCCATCGGCCGCGGCCAGCGTGAGCTCATCATCGGCGACCGCCAGACGGGCAAGACCAGCATCTGCGTCGACGCCATCATCAACCAGGCCCGCCTGAACGAGAAGTGCGAGGAAAAGGACCGCGTCTACAGCATCTACGTGGCGATCGGACAAAAGATGGCCAACGTCGCCCGCGTCGTCGAGACCCTTCGCCAAGTCGACGCGATGAAGTACACCATCGTCGTCGCCGCGTCGGCCTCCGACTCGAACGCGATGCAGTACCTTGCGCCGTTCTCCGGTGCCGCCATGGGCGAGTACTTCCGTGACAACGGAATGCACGCCTTGGCCGTCTACGACGACCTTTCCAAGCACGCCGTCGCCTACCGCGCCATGTCGTTGCTCCTGCGTCGGCCGCCCGGACGCGAGGCCTACCCCGGCGACGTCTTCTACCTGCACTCCCGCCTTCTGGAGCGCGCCGCCAAGGTGAGCGACGAACTCGGCGGTGGTTCTTTGACCGCCCTGCCCGTCATCGAGACCCAAAGCGGCGACGTCTCGGCGTACATCCCGACCAACGTCATCTCGATCACGGACGGACAGATCTACCTGGAACCTGACCTGTTCTTCGCTGGTGTCCGCCCGGCTATCAACGTCGGTATCTCGGTGAGCCGCGTCGGCGGTAACGCCCAGATCAAGGCGATGAAGTCGGTCGCGGGCCGCATGAAGCTTGAGATGGCGAACTTCCGCGAGGTCCAGGCCTTCGCCCAGTTTGCCAGCGACCTTGACCGCGCCACCCAGCTCCAGTTGCTGCGCGGCCTCCGCCTCACCGAGTTGCTGAAGCAAGGCCTGGGCGTGCCGTACGACGTCGTCGACCAGATCATCTCGATCTTTGCCGGCACCAACGCCTTTCTGGACGACGTGCCGAATGACAAGGTCGGGGCTTACGAGGCGGGACTGCTCTCCTTTGTCAAGGAGAAGTATCCCGACGTCGTCGAGACGATCTCCCGCGAGAAGAAGCTGGACAAGGACGTCGAAGAGACCCTGCGCAAGGCGACCCGCGAGTACACCGACTCGTTCGTCGCCGCTCTGTGACGAGGACACGACATGGCGACGCTCAAGCAGATCCGACAGCGCATCCGAAGCGCCAAGAGCATCCGGCAGATCACCCGCGCGATGAAGCTGGTGGCCGCCGCACGGCTCAACCGGGCGAAGTTGCGCGTGGAAGAGGCACGGCCCTATGCGGAAAAGATGCGGGAGCTCATCCTCAGCATCGGTTCTGCCGGCGAATTGCCCAGCCACCCCCTGCTTGAGCGCCGCGAGGTCAAGAAGGCCCTCCTCGTCTTGGTCACTAGCGACCGAGGCCTAGCTGGTTCGTTCAACTCGGCCCTGATCCGGAAGACCGCCGAACACCTCAAGTCCGCCACCGTCCCGACGTCGCTGGCTTGCGTCGGCAAGAAGGGACAGCAATTCTTTGGCAAGCGCGGATATGACGTGGTGCATTCGGTGTCGTTGCCCACGGCGGGCGCCGACCTCAGCCACGCGGTAGAACTGGCCGACTACCTCCGCAAAGTGTTCGAGTCAGGCGAGTTTGATTCGGTGCAGTTGGTCTATTCAAAGTTCTACTCGCCGATCCGCCAAGAACCTCAGATCGTCCAACTCTTGCCCATCGAACCGCCGACGTCGGCGGAGAAGGCGGTGGACGGCCCGAGCAAGGAGTACGACTTCGAGCCGGCACCCGAAGAGTTGCTTGGATTGCTCTTGCCGAAGTACCTCTTGACCGTCACCTATCAGGCACTCTTAGAGTCTGCCGCCAGCGAGCACGGTGCGCGCATGACGGCGATGAGCAACGCGACGGACAGTGCCGGCAAGATGATCGGGGAACTCACCCTGACCGCCAACCGGGTCCGCCAGGCCGGTATCACCAAGGAAATCTTGGAGATCGTCGGCGGTGCAGAAGCCCTGAACGCCTGACGACACTGGCTGGACAGCAAATGTCCAGACATTCATTGTCAGCTTGCACAGGTGCATTTCTTGATGTGTAGAGTGCGTGATATCCGGTAGGACTAACAGGCTTGCGTGACCATATTTGAGTTCACGTGCCTGATAGACTTACCATCGTGTTCCTCCCCAGTCGAGAAGAGATCAAGCAGGCAGCGCGGCCCGCATTGTCCACGACGATTGTTGTTGTGGCAGGTGTCCTCGTCGCCGGGTTGCTGGTCCAGCGGCTCGGGGTCTTTGTCTTGCCGGCGTTGGCCGTCATCGTGCCCGGCGTCTGGGTCTACGAAGTGTGGCAAGTCCGCGCCGCGCAGGGTGTGTGAGCCACCCCGCGCGACTTGGTTCCTAGCACCCCATGCAGGGTGAGGCGGCCGGCTTGGTCTTCATCGCTTCGAAGACCGACCGGAGTTGTTTGTGGGCGCGGTGGAGGCGGGAGCGGATCGTGCCGACCGGCGCGTCGAACATTTCGGCGATCTCGTTGTAGCTGACACCCTCGACGTCCGCCAGCCAGACCAGACGGCGCTGCTCCTCGGTCAATTGCTTCAACGACGCCTCCATCTCTTCGGAGAGGATGCCGTCCAGCAACACCTCTTCGGGGCCGGGGCGGTCGTCGGCGGTTTCAAAGTGGACTGTCTCGTCCCGACCGTCCGGACGCAGCGGGGCGTCATATGACATCGCCTGGACACGCCGGCTCCGCGACCGCTTGAGGTCGAGGAACAGGCGGGTGACGATGCGGAAGATCCAGTTTTCAAAGGGGCGGTCGCCCTCATAAGCGTCAAAACCGCGATAGGCACGGTAGAAGGCCTCTTGGGTAAGGTCCTCCGCGTCCCCACGGTCGCCGGACAGCCGGTATGCCAGGTTGAACACCTTCTTGTAGCTCCCCTGCATCAGGTCGTTGAACCGAGAGTCGTTGCCGATTGCGAGTGTTTGTGCCATTGTTCTATGGTTCTAGTCCAATATTGACTCAGACATACATCTGAAAGCAATCCCAGGGCATATCGTTCCCGGGTCCCGGGTCAAATGGAACGGCTGCTGACCGTGGAAATGCCTGCCCGAGGAGCTAGGTTCGCCAGTAGGGCCCTCGACAGCAAAAACCTCCGCCCGATGGGCGGAGGTTTTGTTCAGGCTCAGTCCTGCTTGAACGTCAGTGCGAAAACGTGCGAGAACATCTTTTCGACTTGCTCGACAATGCTCTCTTGGCTTTCCTTCACCGGTTCGGCCTTTGGTTCCGATTTCCGTTGGAACAGACCCAGCCACCCCGTCCACGGCAGGCGCCGTGATGGTGATACCACCATGTTTGTGTCTCCTTATTGTACGAACCCACGTCTACCCGTGGTAAGGCCAGGCTCATCTGCGGCCTGATGCATGGACGATCCTTGTCCACACGCCTTGAGTCTCCAGTGACTTGCTTATCTTGACGGCGGATTGTCGCCCGACTGGAGCACGGCCTAAGCCACAAGGCCCGCTATGGTCCCAATTCTAAGCGGCGGGACGAAGTTTGACGGGCAGGTGCTTGAGGGCCAGTTCGGACTCGTTCGACCCGGCCATGACGGTGGCGCGCTCCATGGTGTTCTCCAGTTCGCGCACATTGCCGGGCCAATCGTAGGCCAACAGGCAACGCTCCGCCTCCTGGCCGACCTGCTCCAGCCCCCGCCCGTTCTCTTCGCTGTACTTGGCGAGGTAGTGGCGGCACAGCGGCAAGATGTCCTCGCGCCGATGGCGCAGGGGAGGCAACGGAATCTCGACCACTTGGAGTCGGTAGAGGAGGTCCAGCCGGAAGGTGCCTTCGTCGACCAGATGCTGGAGGTCTTGGTTTGTCGCTGTGACGAGCCGCACGTCAATGTGAGTAGTTTTTGTCGCGCCAAGCCTCTCAATTTCACGCTCTTGCAGCACGCGCAGCAACTTGATTTGCGTGGCCATGGGGATATCGCCGATCTCGTCGAGAAACAGCGTCCCGTTGTGGGCGAGTTCGAACCGCCCGGGCTTGGCGCTGTCAGCCCCGGTGAAGGCCCCCTTCTCGTGGCCGAAGAGCTCGGCCTCCAGCAAGGTCTCCGGCAGGGCGGCGCACGAAACGGCGACAAAGGGTTGCTCGGCCCGTGGCGACATGGTGTGGAGCAGCCGGGCGACGACTTCCTTTCCTGTACCACTCTCGCCGGTGACCAGCACGGTGGCCCGGGAGTCAGCGACTTGGCGGACGGTCTCAAGAATCTCCTTCATCGCGGGAGACTCGGCGATGAACGTCCGACCGACGTCACCTTTCGCGGCACGCTTGGGCGAAGGGGCTTGGCCGACGCCCCGGCCCTCCAGAGCGGCACCGATGACCCGCTTCAAGGACTCCAGGTCGAACGGTTTCGTGATGTATTCGTAGGCCCCGCGCCGGATCGCGTCGACCGCCTGGGGGATCGTGCCGAAGGCCGTCATGATGATGACGGGCAGTCCGGGATGGGACGCCGCGACCCGGCGGTGGAGTTCGTATCCCGTCATGCCGGGCATGGTCACGTCGGTCAGGAGGCAGTCGACCGGTTCCTTGGCCAAGGTCTCCAGAGCTTGGAGGCCGTCTTCGGCGGTCAGGGTCAGCCAGCCATGTTTTTCGAACGCGGCCTGGAGGATGCGCCTGATGTTCTGCTCGTCGTCAACGACGAGCACCCGCTTCTTGTCCTTCATGCCCTTGGCGCTTCCCATGTCAGTTCAAACGTGCTCCCTTTGCCCGGTGCCGACTCGACCCGGATGCTGCCCCCGTGCGCGTCCATGATCTTCCGCGCCGTGCTCAGCCCCAGCCCGGTCCCGTCCGCCTTGGTGGTGAAAAACGGGGAGAACAGCCTGCCGAGTTGGTCCTCGGTCATGCCGGCCCCTTCGTCCTCAACCTTCAAACTGTTCGCGTCGGCAGACAAGCGGACGGTGTTGCCCCTTGGCGACGCCTGGGCGGCGTTGCGGAGCAGGTTCACCACCACTTGCTTGATCCGTCGCGGGTCCAGTTCAATCTTCGGAAGACCAGGGGCGACCTCCACACGGAGCGAGACGCCAACTTCGTCAAAATCAGGTCCGACCAGTAGGACGGCGGCGCGGCAGAGTTCCGCGACGTCCGTGGGTTCGGGGTGGATCTGGAGCGGCCGGGCGAACTCAAGGAAGTCCTCGCACAGGTCGTTCAGGCGGAGCACCTCCTCCTCGATCATCTGGACCAGTTCCTGGGTCATCGCGGGGTCTTGGCCGATCATCGCGGCGGCAGAGCGGATTCCTGTCAGCGGGTTGCGTATCTCGTGGGCGACGGCGGCGGTCATCTGGCCGATCTCCGCCAGCCGCTTGACCCGGGCCACCTCCCGGTTCTGGCGTTCGATCGCGGTCGTCTCCTTGACGGTCACCACCGCACCGCCCGACCGCAAGGGGACGCCCTCGACCAGCCACGTGCGGTCGGCACCGGACTCATGGGCCTGGTGCCGCGTGGGCCGCTGGACTTTCAGGGTCTCGTGCGTGACCAGTTTGAGCGCGTTCTGGACTTCACTGAGGTCGGCGTCCGCCCCACCGGTCAGGAAGGAGTCTTCGGCCGCGGCCCGGTTGTGGTTGACGACGTCGCCATGGTCGTCGACGACGACCACGGCACCGGCCACGCTGTCGAGCACGGCGGTCAGTTTCTCGTTCATGGCCCGGAGGTCGTTCTCCCGCGCGGCCATCGCGGAGACGATCTGGGCGTTGGTGACAGCCAGGACGACTTGGGCACCGAGCGTACTGGCGAGGTCGAGCTCTTCCAGGGTGTAGGGCGGCTCGTCAAGGGTGCGGGACAGGTTGATGACGCCGGCGGCCAACCCGTCGTCGCCGACCAGGGGCACGACCATCGCGCTGGTCAGCGATTGGTTGCGTTGGATGCCCGACCCCTTGAAGAGCGGATCCTTGGTGGGGTCTTCGATGATCCGGGGTTCCCCGGTCTGGAGGACAAGGCCCGCGATGCCGTGGCCGATCCGGACACTGGCATTCTTGGAGAGGTGCCGCTGCGTGCCCGTGGCGGCGCGCAGGGTGTGCTCCCCCGACTTGGGGTCGAGGAGGAAGATCGAGCCGCCCGAGGCCCGGAACCAGTGCGCGCTCCGTTCGAGGGTTTCGACCAGGTAGGTTTGGAGGCCCGACTCGAACAACGTGGTGAGGTCGAACAGGTCCCACAGACCGCGGACGACTGGTGCGGGGGCCGAGGCCATCTCTTGCAGATTGTCGGTCGAGGCGGCCCCTCAAGTTAGCTCGGTCGACACATGAAGACGCCCCCGCGCCGTGCGGCACGGGGGCGCCATGACTTGCTTCGCTTTACTTGGCGCCTTGGGTGATCCAAGCCTTGATCAGTTCGACGCTCTTCTCGTCGAGCTTCTTCGGCCCGGGCGGCATCTTCTTGACACCCTTGCCGCCGCTGACGGCGAGATAGACCCGGCTCTTGTCCGGTTTGCCCGCGACGATGGCGTTCTTCGACTTCAGAAGGGCTTCCTTCTTGTCCAAGTGGATCCCGGCCTTGGCGTAGTCACCCGAGTGGCAACCGGCGCAGTTCTTTTTGAAAACCGGGGCGACTTCGGTCCAGGTGACCTCTTTCGGCTTGGGGTCTTGGCCGGCTTTGGCGGGCGTGAACGCGAAAACCGCGACGAGCGCAGAGATCGCGACGACAGGAGCAAACAGCGGACGCTTCATGGTCTCTGCGTATCATAACGCACCTTGACCCCAAAAGTTACATCAAGGCGAGGTCAAGGGAACTGCGGCTCGTTGGGGCGGGGCAGTCGTCGCTCCACGGGCGGCAACGGGGCAAGGGGCCGACTAGGGAGGAGTTGGTACCAGTACGCCGTGCTGGAGTAGTCGTTCGCCAACTTGTTCGCGTGCCCGTGCTCGACGCTGACCCTGATGGACTTTTCAAACCTGACCGGGTCTTCGATATGATAGCGGTAGACAGTGTTCTTGCCCTTCCACCGCCAGTCCTTGTTGCCGGAGTTCAAGATGATCCCGTGATACGGGGCTGAGTGTTCTGTCGTCGGTCCAAACGCGGTGCAGACGTAGTCTTCCGTCCCCGTGCCGTGCAGTCGGGGCGGCCAGGGCTCGCCGTCGATGACGATCATGTCGTCGCCCTCGCCGTACCAGTCGTTCCCTTGGCGCTGGAAGCAGTCGATGTCCAGATGGCAGCCGACGTAGACCCCTGACCCTTCGGCCTCAAGGACAAGGTAGTTGCCGCTGTCATCGAGATTGGGGTTGTCACGCCAAACGTCGAGGTAGTTGTCGGGCCCAAGACGCTCCTTCAACCACCCATCGGTAGGGTTCTCCCGCCGCCATTGGACGTGGAACCGGGCGACTCCCTCACCGTGGGGGACGGGATACTCCTCGTAGTCGATGTAGAAGTAGACGTTGACGGCCCGTTCCCCCTGGTTCTCCACGGTTATCTCGGCTTGGTCAAAGGGCATCGGCCACCAGGAGTTCATGCCCCGCCCGTCTTCGGGAGACATCTGCAAGGGGAGGGAGACGAATTCCTTGAGCATGCCGTGGCCGAGGCCAAAGAAGTCACCGACCGGACACTCGACCGAGGGGTGCGCCTGGCCGTCCCACGTCGCCCGCAGCACCAGTTTGCGGGGGAACGTGTCGTCGTTGCCGACCGTCATCCAGATGTGCTTGACGCACCCAGGCTTGTCCACCGCGAGCAGCGTCCTGGTCTGACCGGGCTCGACCACCCACCAGTCCTCGTTGCCCCCCGTCGTGTCCCAACTGCTTGACCGACGCGACAGGTATTGCCGCAAGTAGGGGAGTTGGCCAAGGGTTGTGCGACCGATCATCGGGTGGATTGTGGCCCCTCGACGCCTTCTTGTCCGACCTCGCTTGTCGGAATCGTCCCTTCCTTCGCGGTCAGGTGGGACTTTCCCATGGCCACCGCCTCGTCGCGGGCGACGATAGGGCATGGGTGACCGGAAACTTGGCGTCGGCGTGCTGGGCCTGCACGAGGGACGCACGTTGCTCGTCGGACTGAGCCACACGGTGCCAGATTGGGTCAGTCACGGGCGTCTGTTGGCCGAGGGCGAGACTGGACGGGCCGCTTTCTGCCGCCCGGTCGCCGGTTGCGACTTGCGTCAGGAGAAGATCGACGCCTGCCGCGCGGTGTGCCCCGACGTCTTCTACACCCAGGACTACGCCGAGATGCTCGCCCGGCCCGAGGTGGACGTCGTCGTCATCTATACGCCGGACGCCCTCCATGCCGAGCACATCGAACAGGCGATGCGCGCGGGCAAGCACGTCATCTGCACCAAGCCCCTCGTCAACACGGTCGAAGGCGCGGCACGGGTCGTCGCCGCCCATCGGGAGACCGGCAGGCAGCTGATGGTGGGGCAAAGCACACGGTTCTTCGAGCCGTTCCGCCGCCAGCGGGCCGCCTATGTTCGCGGCGAGATCGGCGAGGTCGAGTTTGTGGACGCGCATTACGTCCACCGGATGGATTGGTACTACGAAAAGAGCCCGTGGGTGCGCGACTCCACCGACTGGGTGTTCCTGGGCCTCAGCCATCCCATCGACCTCGTGCGCTGGTACCTGGGTGAGATCGCTTCCGTCTCGGCGGTCTCTTACCAGTCAAGCCTGGCCCGAGAGTGGGGCTTGGCAGGCCACGATGTCTACAGCGCCCAATTCACCGCCCGCGACGGCCGGATCGGGCGGGCGTTCGGCCACTACGGCTTGCACGAACTCCCCAGCGCCCGGAACTGTATCGAACTCATGCTGTACGGGGCGCGGGGCACGAGCCAGGCCCAATACCACGACATGCGTCACCGCCACACCGGACCGGAGGGGGAGGAGGTCACCGAAGACTTCCTGTACGCCAAGCGCGGCTACTACTTTGACAACGAAGTCCACGGCATGCACTTCGGCGAGTTCTCGAACTACACCGACTCCTTCTGCCAGGCGCTGGTCGAGGGCACGACCTGTTCCCCCGACCTGAGGGAAGGCATCGACGTCTTTTGCCTCATGGAGGCAGCCCGCGTGTCGGCCCGCGAGGGAAGGCCGGTAGACCCCGGGGAAGTACGGGCTTTGATCCCCGATTTCTAACAGGTTTCGCCGCAGACTTACCGCCGGGAAGGCGGCGCGTTGTACTCTGTCGGCTTAGCCTGGCCGTGGGGGGCCGGGTTGTGTTCTGATGGATCCGTTTGCCTTGCTGATCGGTTTCGTGATCGGGGTCGTCGCCATGACGATCGTCTATTCGGTGTTCGTCAAGTCGAGCTCCCGGAAGGAGACGGCCGATTTGCAGGCTCGGCTCGCCCGGGCTGAAGCCGAAGCCGCAAGGTCGACCCTGGCCGCAGCCGGGCCAGGCATTGACGGAGAGACGCGGACCACCCTGATGGCCGAACTCGGCGAGAAAACGTTGGAACTGGCCGACTTGCGCAAGCGCACCGCCGACTATGCCGCCTTGAAGTCTGAACTGATCGAGCTCAGGCCCAAGGTCGAGGCCCTCGCCTTGGCTGAGGCCGAACTCGACCTCGCGCGGGCCCACGCCCAAAAGTTGCGTGAGGAACTGGCCCGGGTGAGCGGCGAGGCCGCTTCTCTTGGCGCGGAGAACGCCCGACTGGCCAGTGACCTGGCCAGCCATCGTGAGCGGATCGCCGCTGTCGGTCGGACGACGTCGGTCCTGGTCGCCCACCTCCAAGGTGCCCCCGGCACCGAACCGGCCGAAAAGGTCGAGGAACCCCGACCAGTCGACCCGGCCCAGGTCGGGCCTCTTCCTCTGGCTCCGGTGGCAGCCGTCAGCGTCCCGGCAGGCACGGACCCCCTGGGTCAGATTCCCGGGGTCGGGCCGGTCTTCGAGAGGCGGTTGTGGGACGCCGGCATCCTCACCTTCGCCGACCTTGCCGCGACGACGCCGGAGCAGGTCTTGGCCGTCATCAGACCCGAACACTGGCAACAGATCGAGCCTGAGCCCTGGATCGCCGAGGCGCGCGCCCGGGCCGGATCCTAGCCGCCCTTGCCCTTGTCCTTGGCTTTCGCCGGTGGAGTGTCGGGAAGCCCCGGCCCTGGTGCTGACGGGGGCTCTTCCTCCTTGACGGGCCTTTCGTTCTTGGGTTTGACGGCGGGCTCGTCCGGCGGCGCG
Organism: Fimbriimonadaceae bacterium; assembly: GCA_019638795.1. Classification (NCBI taxonomy): domain Bacteria; kingdom Bacillati; phylum Armatimonadota; class Fimbriimonadia; order Fimbriimonadales; family Fimbriimonadaceae; species Fimbriimonadaceae bacterium. The sequence goes on from JAHBTB010000006.1 coordinate 105,570, forward strand.
GCCGCAGGGCCGGCGGCATCGTCTGGTGTCCGGGCGGGCCTGACCTTGTCAGGCTTCGGAGCGGCGTCTTCGTTGCGGGGCCGCTTGGGGACGGCGGGGACCATGACGGCGGGAACCTCGGTGGCGACGATCGTCTTGGGTTCTCGCGGCGCCAGGGTGCCCATCAGCATGATCGCGTGGGGGACCGGCCGGCTGGGTTTGGTCTTGGTGCTGTGGCCGCTGGCCAGGATGTCGTCGCCGATCACAAGGGACGTGGAAAAACCACTGTCGAGGAGGACGGCCGTACGGCAACCAAGTGCGACGGCGGCTTGGGCGGCCATGGAACTGGGCACGCTGCCCAGGGACGCCCCACAGACGACGGCGCCGTCGTCACGGAACCCGAGGAAGGCCCGGCGCCGCGGGTCTTCGGCGTCTTGGGCCCCGTGGGCGAGGATGGCGTTCTTACCCATGGGCCGGCCGTCGACGACAAGCCATGCACCGGCAAGGAAGCAGTCGGTAAAACCGGGCAGGATTTTTTCGACGGCGGACTCCCGGTTGTGCTCGCCCGGGACATAGGGCACGACGGCGTAGCGGTCGCGGGACCAGACGACCAAGGGACGGTGTCGCAACCTCGCCACGTTGTATTCAGGCTTGCTGGGGACGAAAACGCCTTGGTTGGACGTCTTGCACGGGCCCATCATCTGGTTGTCGTCGGCGGCGACGGCAGCCAGCGCAAAGAACCCCCCGTTGACCCCCGCCACCGCACCGGTCTCCTGCATAAACTCGCGGACGGTCTTGCGGTGGTCGCCGATCACCGACCGAGGTTCGCCTCCGGTCAGGGCGACGAACTCGTTCCGCCGGATCTGCACCTTCTCCTCCTGGACCGGGGCCGTGGCCAGGTTGCCGCCGGCCGGGGTGAACCGGAGGGCCCGCTGGGCGGCCATCACGTCCCAGTACTCGAAGAACTTGTTGAAGGGCACGCGGGCGACTTCCAGGATGCTGTTCGAGTCCTCGGCCGACCCGCTCTGCATCAGAAAAGCCATACGGATGCCCGCTTTCTCCGCCGCGACGAGGGTGTCCTGGTTGTACTTGCCGTTCGCGTAGGCCAGGTAAGGGGTGTTGATCCCAAGGTTGGCCTTGATCGCGTCAGACGCCCTTTGGAGGTCGGCGACCTGCTCCTCGGCGGTGAGTTTGGTGTAGTCGTCAGGGTGGCTGGCGGTATGGCTTGCCACGGTGCACCGGTGGTCGCGGACCAGGCTGCGCAACTCGTCCCATGTCATCTTGGGGTGGCCTTTCGTGCTCCCCACAAAGTCGGTGTGGACGAAGACCGTGAAGGGCACGTCGTAACGGTCGAGGACCGGCAAGGCCCAGTCATAGACCCCCTGGTAGTTGTCGTCAAAGGTCATGACGACACTCTTCTCCGGCACGGGCCTGCCCTCAGTCAAGTGGGCGTAGAGGTCGTCCATGGTCAGGAAGGTGCCGCCTTGGCTGACGACCCACTTCACGATCTTTTCAAGGTTCTCGGCCTCGCAGTCGAACCACTCGCTCTTGCGGTTGCGCTTGTAGATGACGTCGTGGACCATCACGACCATCACGTCGCCGGTGGCCCCGGAGACGGCCATGGGTCTCATCGGCAACGGCCACGTGTCCCGCGGCGCGTCTGACGCGACCGGCTTCTGGGGCTCGTCGACGACCGGGAGCGGGTCACGCTTAGGGAAAAGGTTGCACCCGGCCACCAACACCGCCGCGCAACCCGCGAGCAGCGCACGCCAAGGCATCGAGACCATATCCCCCCAGTGTATCTAGGGGCAGGACACGGCAAGGGACCGCGTACAATCGCGGCGTGGTCAGCCTAGCCGTCTTCGTCGCCCTCGCCCAGGCCCAACCCGCCGACCCCTATGAGGCGCTGGCCAAGAAAATGCGGACTCTGGTCGGCACGTGGTCGACGGTGGAGAAGGGGGCGTTGCGCGAGATCAAGGGCACCTTCGAGGTGCGGCCCGCCCTAGACGACGCCGTCGTCTTGGAGTACCGGTCCACCGACAACAAGAGCCTTCTCGTTTTTGGGCTGTATGGCGACAAAACGACGAGTGAGAAGGACAAGCAGGGGACGGTGCACCCCCACGTCGTCGTGCATGTCACCAACGGCGGGGCGGTTTTCACCGACTTCTTCGGCGACGTCCAGGGCGACACCCTCTCGGCCATGACCAAAGACCGGCGCCAGACGATCCGGATGACGTGGTCAGGAGACACGCTGTCGTTCGTCCGGGCAATGAAGGACAAGGACACGGAAAGCGCCTTCATCACCATTTCCGCCACGCGGGCCAAGAACTGAACGAGCGAGCATAATCTAGGCATGATCACCGCTCTGGCCCTCGCCACCGTGGCGCCGTTCCACGTCCTGGTCTTCAGCAAGACCGCCGGGTTCCGACACGACTCGATCCCGACCGGGGTGGCGATGTTCCAAGAACTCGCGGGCGGTGAGGGGTACACCGTCGATGCGACGGAAGACGCCACTAAGTTCACGAAAGAGAACCTGGCCAAGTACGACGTCGTCGTCTTTCTGAACACGACCCAAGACGTCCTCGCCGGAGATCAAGAGGCCGCCCTTCAAGATTTTGTCGAGAAGAAGGGCAAGGGCTGGCTCGGCGTCCACGCGGCCGCCGACACCGAGTACGACTGGCCCTGGTACGGGCAGTTGTGTGGAGCTTGGTTCAAGTCGCACCCGGCGATCCAGAAGGTGACCGTCGACGTGGTCGACCGGAGGTTCCCGGCGACCAAGCACCTGCCCGAGAAGTGGGTGTGGACGGACGAGCTGTACAACTATCGGGCGCAGCCGGTGAAAGGGTGCCATATCCTGGCGAAGCTGGACGAGAGCACGTACAAGGGCGGCGAAATGAACGGCGACCACCCGATCGTCTGGTACCACAGTGTGGGTAAGGGCCGTTCGTTCTATTGCGGCCTGGGGCACACGAAAGAAGCCTACGCCGACAAGGACTTCCGCAAACTTGTCGTCGGAGGCCTGAAGTGGGCGGCGCACCGCGCCTAGACGTCGGGGCTGCTGTCGCCTCGCTCGCCCGGTGCGAGGTGCTCGGCCCGGCGGTCGCCCGGCTTCCGCGCCCTGACGTCGAGTTCTCCGACAACCGGTTCAGGTCGCTCGTCCGGGCCATCGTCTACCAGCAGCTGAACGGGGCGGTCGCGACGGTCATCTACAACCGGTTCCTCGGCCTCTTCCCGCCCGGTGGGTTCCCCAGCCCCGAAGCGGTGGCAGCCGTCAGCACGGACCAGCTGAGGTCAGTCGGCCTGAGCCGCCAAAAGGCGGCCTATATCCAAGACTTGGCAGGCAAGGTGGCCGACGGGGCATTGCCCCTCCAAGCGGTCGACGCGATGGACGACGACGAGGTCAGGGCCCAGATCGTGCAGGTCAAGGGCCTGGGCGACTGGTCGGCCGACATGTTCCTCATCTTTGCCCTCAACCGGCCTGACGTCTGGCCAAGCGGCGACCTGGGTGTCCGCAAGGGCCTGGCCAAACTCCTGCGGCGCGAGGACATGAAGCCTGCCGAGACGACGGCCTTCGCCGAGAGGTGGCGGCCCTACCGATCGGCGGCGGCGTGGTACATGTGGCGGGTCTTTGAGGAGCGGGACGGAAGCGCCGTCGTACTCCCTTAGGCGTTGTCGTCAGGCGACCCGACGATGGCGTCCACACCCGGCCCGTCGACCTTTTCCCATCGGCCCTCGCCGGTCTTCTTCCAGGTGGTGAGACCCTTCTTGGCCGCCTTGGCGGCGGTCAGTCCGCCCCGGGTCTTGATCGTCACCTGGCTGACGACGCGCCGGACGCGGTAGCCGCAGTCCGGGCAATGGGCGAGGGGCTGGTCACCGATGTCTTGCAGGGCGCCGAAGCGGCCCGGGCACATCGGGCACATCGCCTCGGTCTCCAGCAGTTCGTATTCGTAAAGGGGCATGGGGTACACCGCCCGCCGTGCCGACGCGCGACGAAAACATTGTATCGTGCCGGCGGTGTCCACGGCTGAACGCCTGGTGCGAGCAGGTGGCCCGAGAGAAGCGCAAGGCGTTTGCCGACGAAACGTACTGGGGGAAGCCGGTGCCCGACTTTGGCGACCCCGAGGCGACCGGCTTGGTCGTCGGCTTGGCTCCCGCCGCCCATGGGGCAAACCGGACAGGCCGGATGTTCACCGGTGACCGGAGCGGGGACTGGCTGTACCGTGCCTTCCATCGGGCAGGTCTGGCCAACCAGCCGACGGCGGTCTCGGCGGACGACGGACTGCGGCTCATCTGCGCCCTCCTGACCGCGACCTGCCATTGCGCGCCTCCCGACAACAAGCCGACCTCCCAGGAGGTCGCCAACTGCCGACCGTTCCTCCAGGAAATCGTCTGCAGCCGGCCCTGGCGGGTCTATTTGTGTCTGGGCTCTGTCGCCTGGACGGAACTCCACCGTGTCCTCGAAGTCCGGCCGCCCAAGTTCACCCATGGAGCCATTTCAGCGAGCCGCGAGGGGACGCCGGTCTTGGCAAGTTTCCATCCCAGCCAGCAGAACACCTTCACCGGGCGCCTGACTGAGGCGATGCTTGACGACGTGGTCGGGCGGTTCGCCGCCCTGGTCAGGGGTCGTTGACCATGGCGACGCGTTTGATCACCGAGGTGCGCAGGGCGTTGTTGCGTGAGGTCTGAATCTTCACTTCGCTGCCGACCGGCCCCTCCATCATGGCTTCGATGGCCCGGTAACTTTGCGAGGTCATGTCCACCCCTCCCACGCTCAGAAGGAAGTCTCCCGCCTTGATGCCCGCCTTGTCGGCCGGGCTGTCGGGAGTGACCCGCGCGATGCGGACACGCTTGACGCGGGGGTCGTAGATCGCCGAGACGCCGGTGTGGGCGACCTCGGGCTCGCTGACTTGGCCGGTGAAGTTCTCCAGCCACACCCGTCGGCGTTCGAGGTCAAAGGTGAGGTTGAAGTTTTTGAGGAACCCGAACCCGACGGTGCCGTCGCCTTCGGCCGAACTGGAGGGGAGGTCGATGATGCTCCAGACGCTCTCGGGCACGGGGACCCCGAAGACGGTCAAGTCCTTCATCCGGCAGTACCACGAGTCCACCGCGCCGGTCGCGACAAAGGACTTCTTGAGGAACTTCGCTTCGCGTCCTTCTTTCCAGATACCGACGCGCTCGAGCACGTCCCGATGGGTCGTGGCGTAAAAGGCGTTGCCCGTGTCGAGGGCGAGGTGCATGCTTTGGCCGTCTTTGGTCTTCACCGAGAGCTCGATGGACTTGTTGCCGATGGGGAGCATCTTGACCAGGAAGGTCTTCTTGTTGTCCGGTTGCCGCTGGGTGATGTCGGTGGACTTGGGGTGCAAGAGCATGACCTTGCGCTGGAAGTTGATCTCCACCACATAGGGGGCGACGACCGAGAGGCCCATGATGCCGTCGACGTGGGTGCCGTAGCTGAAGGAGTAGTCCGAGCCGCCGGGCTCTTGGATGATCTCCTTGTCGGTCTGGACGATGCTCTTTCCGGCCAACTTGACCGATTTGATCGCGATCGTCTTCATCTCGGCCGTGCCGACGAAGTCTTGGATGCGGGTCGTGCCCGTCGGCGGGCCGACGTTGACCTCTTCGCTGAGCACGAACGACCCCGAAAACCCGGTGTCGAACATGCAGGAAATCTTTTTGCCGTTCACCTCGACATCGACGATCATCGCGTTTTCGCCGACACGGAACGGCACTTCGATCGGTTCGGCGCGGGTGACCGCGGCGATTCCAAGGAGCAGGGCGGTGGTCATTCTTCTCTTCTTTCCAGTTATACGGCACCAGGACGCACGGTTATCGGGTGCCAACCCAACGTCCCATCACACTTCTGGTTATAATCGGACGTTACGCGACGGGCCCTGCTACGCCAGGCCTGGAGAAGGACACGCGCTATGATTCGGAACAGCTATTTGATCGCAGGTCTAGCCGCCATCGGAATTGGGGCCGTGGGGTTCATGGCCGGTTGCAACGGTGGCGCCGAGACCCCCTCGGGTTCGGGCAACACCCCCGCTAAGACTGAAGGCACCTCCGGCAGCACCGCCGCCAAGCGGCCCGAGGCCCCCGACACCGGAGTGAAAGTCGACGGCGACCGCATCAAGCTGGGCTTGGTCGCGGCCAAGAACGGTGACCAACGGCCGTGGGGCGTGGACAGCGAGATCGGCGTCAAGATCGCAGTGGACGAGATCAACGCCGCGGGCGGCATCGACGGCAAGAAGGTCGACCTCTTGGTCGGTGACAGCGGCAGCACACCCGAAGGCGGCAAGTCGGCCACGGAGAAACTCGTGAGCGACGGCGTCGTCGCGATCCTCGGTGAGGTCGCCAGCGGCACGACCGCCCTCGTCCAGGAGGTCGCGTTTGCCAAGGGGATCCCGGTCGTCACGATCGGTTCCACCCGCGTCAGCCTGGCCGACTCGGGCACCAACTTCTTCCGCGTCTGCTACAACGACGACTTCCAGGGCGGCGTCATGGCGAAGTTCGCCTATAACGGCCTCAAACTCAAGAAGGTCGGCGTGATGACCGACAGCAAGCAGCCGTACTCGCAGGGACTCAGCAAGACCTTTATCGACGCGTTCAAGGCCCTTGGCGGCGAAATCGTCGGCGAAGAGAAGTACGAGACCGGCCAGGCCAACTTCAGCGGCCAGGTCGCCAAGCTGCAGGCCCTGAACCCCGACGGCCTGTTCTTGAGCGGCTACTTCACCGAGGTGGGCGCTATCGCCAAGGCCGTCCGCGGGGCGGGGATGAAGGACGTCAAGTTGTTGGGCGGCGACGGCTGGGACAGCGAGTCGCTGATCACCGGCGGAGGCGACGCGATCATCGGCGGCTACTTCTGCAACCACTTCATCAAGTCGGAGGACCGACCGGAGATCAAGTCGTTCCTCGAGAAGTGGAGGGCGGTCAACGGCGGCAAAGACCCCGGCACGACGATGGGGCCGCTCGCCTACGACGCCGCGATGATGACCTTTGAAGCGATGAAGCGCTGCAAGGAACTGACCGCCAAGAACATCATCGCCGAACTGGAGAACACCGACGGCTTCAAGGGCGTGACGGGCACGATCACCCTGAAGGGCCAGGGTGGCAACCCGAAGAAAGACGCCATCGTCGTCGAAGTGACGAAGACTGGCTGGAAGTTCGCCCAGCGCATTCCTGCTGAGTAGCACCGCATGCACTTGGCGTCATCTCTTGTGGCAGGCCTCGATTTCGCCGGCCTGCCACAGCAATTGATTAACGGGATCCTGCTCGGCGGGATCTATGCGCTGCTCGCCCTCGGTTACACGATGGTCTACGGCGTCTTGCGACTGATCAACTTCGCCCACGGCGAAGTTTTTATGTTGGGCGCTTACACCTCGCTCTTCGTCTCATGGGCCCTCGGCTTCACGCCGGAGGCCCTGATGAAGGGGGACAAGGTGTCCAACCCGATGAACCTGCTGTTGATGATCCTCTGCTCGATGGCGGTGTGCGCCGTGGTCGGTGTGATCATCGAGCTCCTTGCGTATCGCCCGATGCGGGGAAGTTCCCGCATCGCCTCCCTCATCACCGCGATCGGCGTCTCGCTCCTGTTGCAATACGGTGGTCAACTCTTTCTGCCCACCTCGCCCCCGCCGAGCATCAGTGACAAGGTCAACCCCTATCGTGGCGCCTTTGAGATCCCCCTTAAGTCAGCGGAACCTGCTCTCGTCGCCGACCTGGCCAAAAGCCGCGCGGAAGTCAAGGCCGCCCAGGCCGACATGGACCGGCTTCAGATCAGCCGCTTCGACACGGACTTGACTCCGGAGAAGAAGGCGGTCAAAGACAAGCTTGAGGCCAGCGAGACCAAGGCGCGCGACCTGACCGCCAAGGTCAACGACGCCTCGGTCAAGATCGTCCTGCGGCATGGCCAGCTGATCATGCTGGGATCGACGATCGTCCTCATGCTCTTGCTGCGGCACCTTGTCCTTAAGACCCCGGTCGGGCGGGCCATGCGGGCGGTCTCCCATGACTTTGACTCGGCGTCCCTCATGGGGGTCAACGTCAACAAGATCGTCACCCTGACCTTTTTGATCGGCTCGTCTCTGGCCGGAGCGGGGGCGATGATGTACGCCACTTTGGGCGACAGTCCGTCGCTCACCACGTTTTACGGAGCCCTCCCGGGTGTCAAGGCCTTTGTCGCCGCCGTGTTGGGCGGTATCGGCAACATCCCGGGTGCGGTGCTCGGCGGTCTGCTCATGGGTTTGGCTGAGAACCTGGTCGTCTGGGCTGGCTATAGCCAGTACAAGGACGCCGTCGCGTTCGTGATCCTGATCGTCGTCCTGTTGCTACGTCCCGGTGGACTCATGGGGTCCAGCAAGGTGGAGAAGGTCTGACCGTGTTCTATCTCAAGCGCCTTGGTTGGATACTTGTCGCCATCGCGGCCTGCGCCGGGGTCGAGGTGCTGGTCACGAGCGGGGCCAACCACGACTACATCTACCGGATGTTCGTCTTGGCCGGGCTCTACGTGACCCTGTCAGTCAGCTTGAACCTGATCAACGGTATCACGGGCCAGTTCAGCGTCGGCCACGCCGCCTTCTACCAAGTCGGCGCCTACGCGGCCGGGTTCTTGGCCGTCCAGCACTTCAACGGCTTTGCCTCCAACAGCTTGGTCAAGCAGCTGTCCCACATCGGGGTGAACGCGACATGGACCGTCCAGGCGCTCTGGCTGGTCCTCATGATCATCGTCGGGGCGGCGGTCGCCGCCGTGGCCGGCTTCGTCGTCGGCCTGCCGTCGTTGCGCCTCAAGGGTGACTACCTGGCCATCGTGACCTTGGGGTTCGGCGAGATCATCCGCATCGTCTGCCAGAACCAACCCGCTTTGGGCGGTGCGTACGGCATGAAGGTCGAGCCGAGGATCAGTGCCATGACGATGGTCTGGATTCTTGCCGTCCTGTGCATCGCCGTCTGCCGAAACTTGCTTAAATCGGCGCACGGCCTACCGTTTCTCGCCGTTCGTGAAGACGAAGTTGCCAGCGCGGCGATGGGCGTGGACGTGACCAAGGTCAAAGTCACTGCCTTCGTCGTCGGGGCGGCCTTTGCCGGTGCAGCTGGCGCGCTGCTAGGCCACTTTGAGGGATTTGTCAGCCCTCAAATGTTTAAGATGGAGGTCTCTTTCCTTATCTTAACCATGGTCGTGCTCGGCGGTACCGGTTCGATCACGGGGTCGACGTTTGGTGCGCTCTTGCTGTTCGGTATCCCCGAGTGGCTGCGGCAGATCGAGGATAAGAACCACAACCCGATCTTGGTCTCGGCGGGGACCATGCTCAGCTTCACCCTGTTCCTCCTCGTCGCGGTCGCGATCGTCCGGCACCTGATCCTCAACGACCACAGCGAAAGGAAGATCAAGGCGGCAAAGATCGTCGGCGTCTTTGCCGGGGCACTGGTGGCCCAATGGGTCTTCGGCATTGTCTTGAACCTGGTGCCCGCCCTGCACAACAAGGCGTGGCCCTATGCCGACCTCAGGTGGGCGATCTTGGCGATGACGTTGATCGTTCTCATGCTCCTGCGTCCGCAGGGGGTCTTTGCCCAGCACGAGTTTTCACCGGCTAAGTTCTTCAAGCGCAAGACGGAAGGGGCGGCGGCGTGAGCAAAGTCCTCACCCTCGACCGGGCCACCATCCAGTTTGGCGGGCTCATCGCGGTCAACCAGGTGTCCTTTGAACTGGACAAGGGCGACCTCTTCGGCCTGATCGGCCCGAACGGGGCCGGGAAAACGACGTGCTTCAACCTGATCACCGGGGTCTACAAGCCTACAGGCGGGCACATCTATTTCAACGGTCGCGAGATCACGGGCACACCGGCGAACAAGATCGCTTCACTCGGCATCTGCCGCACGTTCCAAAACATCCGGCTCTTCCCCGAGCTCAGCGTCCTGGACAACGTCGTCGTCGGGGCGTTCTTGAGGCACAAGACGGGCTTGGGCAGTGCCTTGGCTTACCTGCCCTCCGCGATCCGGGAGACCGAGTCCTTGCGGGCGGAGGCCATGGAACTCCTGAAGGTCGTCAACCTGGACGACGTCGCCCATGCCCGCAGTGCGGACTTGCCTTACGGCAAGCAACGCCGACTGGAGATCGCCCGCGCCATGGCGACCCAGCCTTCGCTCCTGCTCTTGGACGAGCCGGCCGCAGGCATGAACCCGCAGGAAAAGGACGACTTGGCCAACGTGGTCCGACGGATTCGAGACGAGTTCGACAAGACCGTGTTGCTCATTGAGCACGACATGCGGTTCGTGATGGGCCTCTGCGAACGGATAGTCGTCCTCGATCGGGGCGAGGAGATCGCCGCGGGCCCGCCTGAGGCGATCCGGTCGAACCCCAAGGTCATCGAGGCGTATCTCGGCGAAGCGGTCTGACCCGGCCCGCCGGCCCCCTGGTCGGAGAGTTAGACTGTCGTCATGCGGTCACGGTGGCTGTGGTTGGCGTTACCCCTTGTCTTGTCGGGGTGCGGTAGGGGCGGAAGAGGCGTCGACCCTTTCGGCCACGACGTGACCTACAAGTTTCCGACCGAGACCCGCGACGCCTCGCGCGACGGGGGGGCGCCCAAGCTCGCCGAGGTCGACAAGAAGCGGTGGGCCGAGATGAACGCCTTTGCCCTCCGGGCCACCCGGGAGTTGGCGGCTCAGGAGCAGGGAAACGTGGCTTTTTGCCCGGTGGGGGCTTGGTCGGCGGGGGCCGTGCTTCTCAACGCTTCGAACGGCGAAGCCAACGAGGCCGCCGCCGCGTTCCTGGGCCTCAAGGACCCTCAACTTGACGCTTTGAACCAGGCGCAGCAAGCCTGGAACGCCAGCTTGTCCGCCGACGGCGCGTTCAAGCAGGGCCTTGGCGTGTTCATGATCTGGCCGATTTTGGTCACCCACGAGTTTCAGGACAGCATGGCCCGCGACTATCGGGCCGACGTGCTCAAGATCGGCTCGGCGGGCGAAGGGGCGACCAACACCATCAACGCTTGGGCCTCGCGGAGGACAGACGGTGCGGTCAAGCAGGCGGTGGGGCAGCTGAGCAAGCAGACGATCTTCGAGATCCTCCATGTCGCCGCGTTCCGCGACAAGTGGGCCCATCCGTTTGAACCGGGCATGACCAGTTCGGGCACCTTCACCCGGGAGGACGGCCGACAGGTCACTACCCCGTTCATGACGCAAGAAGCTGAACTGGCGGTGGTCGACGACGCCACATGGTCGGGATGCTCCTTGCCGTTCGAAGGCGGCCGGTTCGCCTTTGTCGTGTTGCTTCCCAAGACGGGGACGGTGGCATCGTGTCTGGCGTCGGCGACGGATTTGCCGTCGATAGCCGGGCCTACCCAGGCCGTCACCCTGACGATGCCGAGCTTTGAGTTTGAGGTCGAGACCGACCTGGTGCCCCTCATCGCCCAGTTAGGGGGGAAGAAGCTCCTGTCCCCCCCCAACGACTTCCGTCGGATGTCCATCGAACTCGACGAGGACGCCAGCGTGGGGCGGGCCCGGCAATCGGTCAGCGTCATGGCCAACGAGTCGGGCTTCACGGCGACCGCGGTGACCGAGGTCGAGGGATTGAAAGGGTCTGTTCCTCCCTCGTCCTTGGCCGTCAAACTGGACCGCCCGTTCTTCTGGGGCGTCGTCGACGTGGAGACCGGGGTCTATGTGTTCACCGGGACCGTGCGTGACCCGACGCAGGACTAGCCCGGCCCCTACTTGTCCAAGCGGAACTTCTGGATGATCTCGCGGGCCTTCTCGGGCCCTTCCCAGCCTTCGACTTCCACTGACTTGTTCTCCAAGTGCTTGTAGACCTCGAAGAAGTGGACGATCTCGTCAAGGGTATGCGGGTTGATGTCGGCGAGTCCCTCACGGGTACGGAACCGGGGGTCCTTGGTCGCGACACAAAGGATCTTCTCGTCGGGCAGGCCGCTATCGACCATGCGGAGCACGCCGACTGGCTTGGCTTCGACGACGACGCCCGGGTAGGTGGGGTGGACGATGAGGACCAAGACGTCCACCGGGTCGCCGTCCAGATACTTCGTCTGGGGAATGTATCCGTAGTCGACGGGATAGAACAGGGGGGAGTAGAGGACCCGGTCCAGCCTCATCACGCCCAGGTCGGGGTCGAGTTCGTACTTGTTGGTCGAGAATTTGGGAATCTCGATGACGACGTTGACTTCGTGAGGGGCGTTGGGGCCGATCGGCACGTCCAGCAGGGACATCGGTAGAGATGGTACCGAGGTGAGTTCAGCCCTTGGGGCGTCCGGCGGCGTGGACGGCCCGGACGGCCCGGTCGACATCGGGGCCGAACCGGTCGACGAGGGCGTCGGATGGGAAGTACACGGTCACGTTCTCGATCATGGCGCCGCGCTTGGTTCGGAAGCGGACATGGCCGGTGGGGGCGTCCTTTCGTGGCCGGTACCCTTGGCGGGTGCGGGCCTGACGCAACGCTTGGACCAGGTCGTCGACGGCTCTTCGTTGGGTAGCCGCTTCGGTGACGGTCGTGCCGTCGCCGACGTCGGTCTCGACTGATTCGACGGCGGCGGGGTCGAAGCGTTGGAACTTCTCCCTCGTCTCCGCGTCGGCCACCCAGAATCCGACGAGGACATAGTAGGCCAGGGCGGCGGCAAGAAGCACGCCGGCCCCTACGACGGAGCGGCCGACCGGCGTCAGGCGCCTTGTCGCGGGATCACGGAGTGAGACGGGCATCGCCGGCCTCTCAGGCAAGTTCGCCGACCAGACCCCAGAGGTGGTGACGCTTCGCCGTCACCTCGACCGTCTGGCCGGCGAGTTCGGCCGGACCGGGGAAGTGGAGCATCCGGAAGCACCGGCTGTAGCCCTGCAGGAGCCCTTTGTTCTTGGGTGACGGCCCCTCGACAAGCACCTCGAACGTCCGACCGACCTGTGCCTCGTTGATCTCCAGGGTGATCGCCGTCTGGGTCTCGATCAACTTGTCCAAGCGGGCCTTGGACACCGCGAACGGCACCTGGGGCAGGCTGGCCGCCGGGGTGTGGGGCCGTGGTGAGTAGCGGAACATGAAGGCGCCGTCGAACCGGAACTCGCGCATCGCGGCCAGGGTGCCCTCGAACTCTTCCTCTGTCTCGCCCGGGAAGCCGACGATCACGTCGGTCGTGATGCCGATGCCAGGCACGGCGGCCCTCAGTTCGTGGACGATCTGCCGGAACCCTTCGACGCTGTACAACCGCTTCATCCGCTTGAGCAGGTTGTCGTCACCTGCCTGAAGGGGCATGTGGCAATGCTCCATGACCTGCGGCACGTCGCGGACGGCTTTGATGACGTCTTCCTTGAAGTCGCGCGGGTAGGGCGAGGTGTACCGGACCCGCTCGATACCGGGGACGTCGGCGACAAGGCGGAGCAGCCGGCTGAAGGGCACCCGACCCTCGGCCAAGTTCTTGCCGTAGCTGTTGACGGTCTGGCCCAGGAGGGTCACCTCCTTTGTGCCCCGGGCGGCGAGGGCGGCGACCTCTTCGACGATCTGGTCGGTCGGCCGGCTGCGTTCGCGGCCCCGCGTGGTGGGGACGATGCAAAACGAGCAGAACTTGTCGCAACCATATTGGATGGGCACGAACGCCTTGAGTTTGCCTACGCGGGAAACCTGGCGGCGGGGAAGGTCGGTGACGACGGCTCCCTTGCGTTCGGGGAGGTCCAGACGCTTTTGAAACCGGCGGGCCTGGAGGGCTTCCTCCACCAAGCCGGGGATGGCGGCGACTTGGGCGGTGCCGACGACGAAGTCGACATGGGGGTTGCGGGCGCGGATCTCGTCGGCGCGAACTTGGGCCATGCATCCGGCGACGCCGACGACCATGTCGGGCCGGGCCTCCTTCAAATACCTGATTTCGCCGAGCATCGAGAACGCCTTGTCCTCCGGCTTCTTGCGGACGCTGCACGTGTTAAGCACCACGACCTGGGCTTGGCGGAGGTCTTTGGCGGGGCGTAGACCGATGCCTTCAAGGTACGCGGCGATCTGCTCGCTGTCCTCGACGTTCATCTGGCAACCCCAGGTCTGGACGAAGTAAGTGCCGTGAAGGGGTTTGCTCGGCACGCTCCTTGCCAGGGCATTTGGTCGGAGCAAAAGACTGTCAGGCATTGTTAAACCTGATGGTAGGGAGAAGAGATGATACCTAGCGCCGACACCCCGTCCAGGGCAGCCACACCCACCGACACGTATAATCGCGGGGTGCTTGCTGTTTGGACCAACCGAGTCACGACTGTCCTCGCGTGGGTCGGCGTGTTCATCGCCGGCACCTTGACCATCGCGCACTTTGGCCACATCGTGCCGCCCTGTTCGGGCAACGACCATGGTTGCGCCATCGTGCAGTCGTCGAAGCAGGCGTCGTTCATGGGGGTGCCCGTGGCTCTCTTGGGCCTCTTTGCGTACGCTGTCCTCGCCGCCATGGCGGCGATCCGGATCAAGTCGCCCGACCAGTGGAAGACGCTGGCCATGCGCGGCCTGGTCATCAGTGGACTGGGCACCGGGTTCAGTGCCTACCTGACTTGGATCGCGTTCACGGAACTTCATGCCGCGTGCCAGTGGTGCTTGTCGTCGCTGGGGGTCATGACGGCCCTGTTCCTCAGCCACGGGCTCTTGGTGCAGGCGGGTGAACCGGGTGAGATCAAGCCGAGGAGCGAGTGGACGACATTTGGCGTCGCCGGGATCGTCGCCCTTGGCGCCATCGGTGGGATGGTGACGCAGATGAAGTCGATGTCTGCCATCCTCGCGAGCAAGATCGACGTCCACGGGACGACGGTCGAGGCGATTTTGGGTCGCCCCGAGCAGATCCAGGGGAACGCCGACGCCAAGGTCACCCTGGTCGAGTTCGCCGACTATAACTGCCCGGCCTGTCGTCAGGCCGCGGTGACGGTGACCAAACTCTACACCCGGTACGGCGGCAAACTGAAGTGGGCGTACCGCCACTTGCCCCTGCCTAACCTGAAAGGGCACGAGACGAGCATGTTGGCCGCCCGGATCGCCGAAGTCGCGGCCGACCAAGGCAAGTTCTGGAAGTACACCGAGATCGTCCTTGACCCCGCCAACACGGAAAAGGTCAAGAGCGAGTCGGGGCTCATGGCCATCGCCCAGCAGGCCGGTGTCGACATGGCCGACCTGAACAAGCGGTTGCAAGACCCCGCCGACAAGCTGAACGACCAAGTTGCCGAGGACATGGACATCGCGATGAACAAGCTGAAGTCCAACACGACCCCGACCTTGCTCCTCATTGTCGAAGGCCGCGCGCCGGTGGCGGTGGGCGCCGACCAATTGGAGAGCACCCTGAAGGGCGAACCTTTCGCGTCGCTCTTGAAGTAAGGCATGGCGAGCACGAAGCCGACCGTTTGCGTCGCGATGTCGGGGGGCGTCGACAGCTCAGTCGTGGCCCTGTTGCTGAAGCAGCGGGGCTATGACGTCGTCGGGGTCACGATGCAGATCTGGCAAGAGAGCCAGCGCGACCCCCGGCACGCGGGATGTTGTTCGCTGGGGGCCGTCGAGGACGCCAGGCGGGTCGCCCGGCTTCTGGGCATCCCCCATTACGTCGTCAACTTCCAGGACGCCTTCCGTGAGACGGTCATCGACGAGTTCATCCAGGAGTATGGCGAGGGCCGTACGCCTAACCCGTGCGTCACCTGCAACAAAAAGGTGAAGTTCGAGGCCCTGCTGAAGAAGGCCGCCGAGTTGGGCTGCGACAAGTTGGCGACGGGCCACTACGCCCGGGTCCGCCAGCGGGATGGACGGTGGAACCTGCTGGCCTCACGCGGCGGCAAGAAGGACCAGAGCTACGTCCTGTACGCGATGACCCAAGAGCAGCTCTCGCGGGTCTGGTTCCCGCTGGGCGAACTGGGTGACAAGGCCGAGACCCGTCGATTGGCCCGGGAGGCCGGCCTTGGGGTCGCCGACAAGCCGGACAGCCAGGAGATCTGCTTTGTCAGCGACGCAGGCGGCTACAAGGAGTTCCTGAAGAACACGCGGCCGGAGCTCTTCTCCGAGGGCGAGGTCGTGGACACGGCCGGCAACGTCTTGGCGCGGCATGACGGCGTGGTGGGGTTCACCGTCGGCCAACGGCGAGGCTTGGGCTTCGCCGCGGGCAAGCCGCTGTATGTCATCGGCCTTGAGCCGAAGTCAAACCGCGTCGTCGTCGGTGAGGACGCCGACTTGCTCCGGAGCGTCGTGGCCCTCCGCGACGTGACATGGAGCGGGGTCTCCGAGCGCGAGACGCCGACGCGGGTCATGGCCAAGATCCGCTACAACATGGAGGCCCGCCCGGCGACACTGTTTTCTACCCCAGAACCGACGATCGTCTTCGACGAGGCGGTGCGGGCGGTGACGCCCGGACAGATTGCCGTCGCCTACCGTGGCAAGACGGTCGCCGCAGGCGGCACAATCGTCTAAACCCATGCAGGGCATGCTGAGCTTTCTGATCATCGTCGTCATCGTGCTTGTCGCGGTGGTGGCGGTCGGGATCGCGGCACTGTCCCAAATGGCGAAACGGCTGACCCAGGCGACCGTAGAACTGGACAAGAAGCTGAACCGGTTGGAGAGCAGGCTCGCGGGCCAGGAGACCGCTTTGGCCGCCATCCGGAAGAAGCTCGACCAACAGAGCAACGACCCCGTGATGGAGGTCGTGCGGACGTTGAAGGATTGGAAAAGAAACGGCCCGTTGCAGACGGTCGCGGCCCTGGGCTCGCGGCTCTTTCGGTCATACTGGGGCCAGAAGCGCAACGAAGGCCGAGCACTGCCAGTTCCTTCGGAGGCAAAGAAATGACGCAAGAAAACGACAAGAACGCATTGGTTTATTTGTTGGCCGGATTTGGACTCGGTGCCCTGATCGGTGCCGTCGCCGGCATCCTCTTCGCGCCTAAGGCGGGGACGGAGACTCGTGGTGAGCTTGCCGACAAGGTCAAGGACCTGAAGGGCAAGACCGAAGAGTGGATCGCCGAGCAGCGGGCCAAGCGGCACGCCAACGGTGCTACCGAAGAAGTCGGCGCCTAGCGCCAGGGAGCCACTGGGTTGAGTCAGTGGCGCATCGCCTTGTGGGTGGCCGTCGTTCTGGCGGCCCTCGGCTTTTTAGTGGCCGTCCGGGGCATCTTGTTGCCGTTCGCCCTGGCGGGGCTTATCGCCATGTTGCTGGAGCCCATGGTCGCCCGCATGGTGGGGCGGAACATCCCGCGTCCGGTGGCGGTCTCGCTCATCACCTTGGGCTTCTTCGTCGTCGCCACCGGTGTCCTCGTCGCCACCGTCCCCAAGGTGAGCAACCAACTCAACGACCTCCGGGTGTCTTTGCAGGGGATCACCGACCGCTTCGCCGAGGAGACCGCCAACGACAACCACTTCCTTCGTTGGAACCCGGTCGTGCGTGCCAAGCCACCCGGCGTCATGGGATATCTGGATCGAGGGTTGGAACGTTTCCGTCCGCTCCTCGAACAGTTTGACCTCCCCACGACCCGCCGGGGCATGTTCGAGCAGTACCTTGCCCCCCACCGTGACGACATCGCCAAGTCAGTGCAAGGGTTTTTCAACGGCTTCATCAACATGCTTGGCGGGGCGGCCTCCCAAGTCTTCCTCCTGACTTTCACCCCCCTCTTTGTCTTCATGTTGCTCGCGGACATGGAGAACATCCGGTCGCGCGGACGGCAATGGATCCCTCCGTCGATCCGGTCGAGCACGGTGGCCATGCTCGACGACATCGGCGCCGTCTTCAAGAACTACGTCCGCGGCGTCTTGGTGAACATCATCATGTTCGCCACCGCGGTGACCATCGTCTTGTCACTGGTCGGCACCCCGTACGCCTTTCCGCTGGCCCTGCTGGCCGGGGCGTTCTATCTGGTGCCGATCCTCGGCGGGTGGTTGGCGGGGATCACGATCTTCCTCGTCACCGGCCTGAGCGGGACGACCCATGTCTGGTACGGCAACTACAGCAGCAGTTGGTGGCTTGCCGCGGTGACGTTCGTCTGCCTCTTTGTCGTGACGTTTTCTTGGGACACGTTCATCACGCCACGGGTCGTGGGAAGCGCGGTGGACCTGCACCCGCTGGTCAGCATGTTCGTCGTCTTTTCGGGTGGCGCCTTATTCGGCCTGCCGGGGATGATGCTCGCCTACCCCCTCGCCGGAGCAGTCCGGGTGACCCTCGCCCGCCTCATGCGGGTGACCAACGCGCCGGTCGACGACCTCTTCAAGTTGCCCTCGGTCCCTTTGCGCCATCGGGGCGAACCGGGCGTTTGAGCGGCGCGTCAAAAGGAGCACATGTCCGCCGTCGTCGCTTTCGTCCTCGCCACACAAGTCGCTTACAAATGGAAGCCGGCGGTGACGGTCGACTACGACATGGTCGTCAAGATGGACGGGTTCCTGCCCGTGCTGGGCGGCAACCAGGGAGTCGCCGAGGTGAAGTTGGGACTCCGGGTCACCGGAGCCGACGCGCCCGCGCCGGCCCTGAAAGCGACCAGTGAACTGACCGACGCCGAGATCAAGTTTAACGACGCTAAGCTTCCTCTGGGCTTGGACAACGTCCAGGAGTATTTCCCCAAATCCACGGTCACTTTCTCTCCCCTCGGCGAGGTCTTGGCCACCGACGCGCCAGACAAGAAACTGCCCGTCCGCCTTCCGGGGCTCGACGTCAAGCGGTTGCCGGACATCTCGTTCTTGGCGCTCCAGTTTCCTGCGGGGGGTGTGGCAACCGGAGACACTTGGAGCTTTGACAAGCCGTTCGGCGATTTCCCCGTGCACTACGAATGCACGGCGAAGAGTGTCGACGGCGGCAAAGTCGAAGTCGACGTCAAGGTCAAGCAAGAGATGGCCTACGACGAGAACGAGTCCCTGGAGGTGGCCAAGGACCCTGCCGACGCGACCGCCCACGTCAAGACCAACCTGGCTGGCGGTGGAACGGTGGTCTTTGACGCCACACGCGGTGTGGTCAGCTCGGTCTCGATGGACTCCGAGGCGGTGACCGTCGCCAAGGACATCAAGTCGGGGGAGACCAAAGAACGCAAACTGAAGCAGAGCCTTCGCCTGGTCGAGAAGGGCAAGGGCCTGACCCAGGCCTCGGCGCCGCGCCAGAAGACGTGGTGGGAGAACACCCAGACATGGGCCCAGACTCTGCTCCTCCGCGGGGCGGCGTACTGGAAGGCCCTGGAGATATGGGCCCGGACTGCCCTGAAGGCGGCTCCCTGGGCCGGGCGCGGCTGGTAACGTCGGCTCATGAGCCCGGAAGAGCGCGCCGCCTTCCTCCGCCGCGAGATTGACCGGCACAACCGGCTGTACCACGAAGACCAGGCGCCGGAAATCAGCGACTCAGAGTTTGACGCCCTGTTCCGGGAGTTGCTTGACATCGAGGCGGACCGGCCGGACCTCCAGACTCCGGACAGCCCCACCCTCCGAGTCGGCTCGTCACCGGTCAAGGAACTGGGAGGGCACACCCACCTGGTGCCGATGCTCTCCCTGGACAACGCCTTTGGCGCCGACGAGCTGCGGGCCTTTGACGAGAGGGTCGTCCGAGGTCTCGAAGGCGTCGGGCCGGTCACCTACTTGGCGGAGCTGAAGTTCGACGGTCTCTCTCTGTCATTGACTTATGAGGACAGTGTCCTCGTGACAGCGGCGACCCGTGGGGACGGCACGACCGGTGAGGTCGTGACCGCCAACGCGCGCACGGTGCAGGGTGTCCCCCTGCGGCTCCGCACGCCGGTCGCGGGTCGGTTCGAGGTGCGTGGCGAGGTCGTCATGCTCAAGTCGGTGTTCGAAGACTTGAACCGCGCTCGGGCGGAAAAGGGCGAAAAAGTCTTTGCAAACCCCCGCAACGCGGCGGCGGGTCGCATGCGCCAGCTCGACTCGAGGCTCACGGCGGCGCAGCGGCTCGACTTTTTTGCCTATGGCCTGGGGGGCTCCGACGCCTCCGTCCCCGTGCCCCCGACCCAGAGCGGCCTGATGGCTTGGCTCGCGGGGCTGGGGTTCCAGGTCGACGGGCACGGCAGGCTGTGCCGGGGGGCGGACGACCTGGTGGCCTTTGTCGACGATGTCCAGCGGACGAGGCCGTCGCTCCCATTTGGGATCGACGGTGCCGTCATCAAGGTCGACGACCTGGTCACCCAGCGGCAACTGGGCTTCAACACCCGCAGCCCCCGGTGGGCGGTCGCCTACAAGTACCCGTCCGAACAGTCGTTCACCGTCCTGCAGGCGGTGGGATGGCAAGTGGGGCGGACCGGCGTGGTGACGCCGGTCGCCGAGCTTGAGCCCGTGGTGGTGGGCGGGGTGACGGTCAGTCGCGCCACCCTGCACAACTTGACCGAACTGCGCCGTAAGGACGTGCGGCCCGGGGACACCGTGGTCGTGCAGCGGGCCGGCGACGTCATCCCCGAGGTCGTCGGCCCGGTGCTGGACAAACGGCCGGAAGGCACCGAGCCCGTCTCCGCCCCGACGGTATGCCCGGCCTGCGGGACGGAGCTCGTGCAGGAGGAGGGGTTTGTCGCGATCCGATGCCCCAACAAGGCGACGTGTCCAGACCAAATCCACAGCAAGATCACCCACTTTGTCTCGCGGAACGCGATGGACATCGAAGGACTTGGGGAGAAGCAAGCCACCCGGTTCCTGGAGCTCGGCTGGCTGACCGACGTCGCGTCTATCTACCGTTTGGTTGATTATCGCCAGCAGCTGGTCGAACTCGACCGCATGGGTGAGCAAAGCGTGGCAAACCTCTTGGATGCCATCGAGGTCAGCAAGGAACGCCCCCTTGACCGGTTTGTGTTCGCCCTCGGCATCCCGTTGGTCGGCGAAAGGACGGCACGGGACTTGGCCATGACCTTCAAATCGGTCGAAGCGCTTAAGGCGGCCACATTTGACCAATTGGTGGAGATCGCCGACATCGGCCCAAAGACGGCGGGCACGATCGAGGAATGGCTGGAAGAACCGGCGAACATCCAGGTCATCGACCAGTTGGTCGCCAACGGGGTGAGACCGGTCGAGCCGGCGGCGGCGGAAGGCGACCTCTTCGCCGGCAAGACGTTGGTCTTCACGGGCAGACTGGAAAAATTCAGCCGCGACGAGGCGGAGGCATTGGTCGTCCGGTGGGGGGGCAAGGCGGCGGGCTCGGTCAGCAAGAACACCACGCTCGTCGTCGCCGGGCCGGGCGCGGGGAGCAAGCTGGACAAGGCCAAGCAACTCGGCGTCGAAGTGACTGATGAAGACGGCTTCCTTGCGCTCCTACCACCGGGGACGCTGTGACGCACGAGTTTTCTGTCCCGCGTGACTTCAGCCTGGGCGAGAGTGTCACATGCGGCCAGGTGTTCCGCTGGACTCAGGTCAAGCTGGGGCACTGGGCCGGCGCCGTTGGAGACCAGGCGCTGTTCGTGCGCGAGGCCGGCGACCGGTACGAGGTCGCCAGCAACCAGGACGAAGCGGCGTTCCGGCGCCTCTTCCGCCTGGACTTTGATTGGCCTGGCCTGGTCGACCGCGCACGGACGCTGGGGGTCGGGTCTCCGGACCCCTTCGTCCGCACCGCCCATTCACCAAGCGCGGTGGAGGCCCTCTTCTCCTTCATGTGCACGGCCAACAACCACTTGGCGCGGATCCAGCCCATGGTCGTGGCCTTGGCGCGACGCGGCCCGGTGGTCTGGGAGCATGAAGGTCATGAGTTCCGCGCCTTCCCGAGGGTGTCCGCCCTAGCCTGCGTCGCCGAGTCAGACCTTTGGTCGGAAGGGTTTGGGTATCGGGCCCGCCAGATCGTCTCGACCGCCCAAGGGTTGGCCGAACGGGGAGGCGAGGCGTTTCTCGACTCGCTCAAGGACCTTTCATGGAGCGAGGCCGTCGCTGCCCTCTGCCGGTTTCCGGGTGTCGGTCGCAAAGTGGCGGACTGCGCCGCCCTTCACGGCCTGGGACACACGGACTGCGTGCCGGTCGACACCCACATATGGCGGTTTGCGACCACCGCATGGTTCCCAGAATGGCACGGGGCGGCGCTCACCCCGGCCCGCTACGAGGCCGTGGCCGACCGGTTCCGCCAGCTCTTTGGGAAGGACGCGGGGCTCGCTCAGCAGCTTGTTTTCCACCGCTCCCTGGCGACCAAACGGGGCGGTTGACGCCAGTTTTGTCAACCCTGACCCGTCATGAGGTTGTGGAGAGATTGCTGAACCTCCGTGTTTTGAACTCGTATTACCAGGGTAGCCCGGTGAAAAAATGAGGCGTTGGCCCCAGGGACCTGGGGGTAGGTTTCGGGTGCGGTTGACGGGTGTTTCGGATCGTGATTGGGTAAAAGTCAGTGCCTCGCCCTGGTGGGCGGGCTCGGACGCAAGAGGGAAGACCAAATGCGAGCATATGTCATAGCCGGGCTGGCCCTGGTCGCCGCCGCGGGGCTTGTCCCGCAGGCCGCGCAAGGCCAAGACCCCCAAAAGAAGCCGAACGAGCGCGTCGTCAAGACGGAAAAGTCGGTCAAGAAGATCCCATTTAAGGTCCGCTACGTGCCGGACCGCAACGTCGGGGCGGGCCGCATCGTGCCGGCCACCGATGCGAAAGAAGGCCGTGACGGCGAAGAGACCACGACGGTCACCAAAGAGTATGTCGACGGTAAGGTCGTCGCGACAAACACCCTCGTCGAGGTCACGACAAAGCCGGTCGACCTGGTGTTCAAGGTCGGAATGGAGGGCCACAACGCGGTCAGCCGCGGCTCCTACACCCGTGGGAAGGTCCTCGACGTCGTCGCCACCGCCTACATGCCCAACGAAGGGCGGATGAACCCGGGCAGCAGCACTGCGACGGGTCGCCGCGCCGAGTTCGGGATCGTCGCCGTCGACCCCCGGGTCATCCCGTTGAACTCGATCCTCTTTGTGGAGGGCTATGGTCTGGCCATCGCCGCCGACACGGGAGGGGCGATCAAGGGCAACCGGATCGACGTCTGCCTGTCGTCTCGGGCCGAGATGCGCGCCTGGGGACGCAAGAAAGTCCGCGTCCACGTCCTTCGCGAGGAAAAGAGGAAGCAGGCGGACAATGATGACGAGGTCGGCTTTGCGCCACTCCCGGTCATGGCGCTTGACGGCCAGGTCACCTTGGCGGCGCTCTACCAGGACCCTGACGACGACCCCCACAGCCACGACCCCGCGAGCACGCCGGGCCTGACCGCCGAAGAGGCGGCCCGGGCAAAGGCAGGAGCCACCAAACCGAAGCCGCCGGCCGACACGGGCTCGTCCAAACCGGCAAGGCCGGAGCGGCCAACGTCGACCAAAGCGAAGTTTCCCCGTGAGGCCACCGTCACGAAGACCGACGTCATCGTCCGGTCCAAGCCCACGACCGACTCGGACCGGGTCGACGTCGTCACCGAAGGCGACACCGTCACCCTGTGGGGAGACGTGCGTGGCTGGTTCCGCGTGAAGCTCGACAACGGCAAGGCGGGATACATCCGGGCGGACTTGCTCGGTGCGGCTTCCGGCTCGTCGGGCCGCAAGGTCAAGGTCACGGGCACCAACATCATCGTCCGTTCGGGTGCGTCGACCAGTTCGTCGAGGGTGGCGATGGTCAGCAGCGGAGACACGGTCACCGTCGTCGGCGAAAAGAACGGTTGGTACAAGGTCAAGACTTCCGACGGTGAGACCGGCTACATCCGCGCCGACCTTTTGGGCGGCAAGAGCAGTTCGAGCAACACCATGACGGTGGTCAAGGACCAGGTGCTCGTGCGGTCAAAGCCTACGACCAAGTCGAGCCGGGTCGGCAACCTGAGCCAGGGTGAAAAGGTCGTGGTGTTGGGCAAGACCAACGGTTGGTACAAAATCAGGCTTGAATCTGGCAAGACCGGCTACGTCCGTGCCGACATGCTGGGTAGGTCAGGCCGCTGATCGACGAGATAGTCACGCTCCGCCAATCGCTCACCGAACGCCTCCGGCGTCACGGTGTGCGTGCCGACAAGCGGTTCGGCCAGCACTTCCTTGTGTCGGAAAAGGTCGTCCGGGCCATTGTCGGCCAAGTGACCGGGTGTGCGTCGTCCCTCGAGGTCGGCCCCGGGCCCGGCGTCCTGACCGGCCCTCTCTGCGCTTCCTTGGGCCGCGTCTGCGCGGTCGAGGTTGACGAGACAGTCCTCCCTCCGCTCCGTGAAGCCGCCCCAGACGCGGAGATCATCGTCGGCGACGCCCTGCGCCTCGACTTGAGGGCCGTCCTGGAGGGCTTGCCCCGGCCGCGGGCCCTGGTCAGCAACATGCCGTACAACATCACCGGCCCCCTGTTGACGGCTTTTGCGGCCTGCCGCGACTCGTGGGACGTCGGAGTGCTGATGATGCAACGCGAGGTCGGCGTCCGTGTCATGGCCCCGGCAGGCGATTCCTCACGGGGGTCACTCTCGGTCTTTCTGCAAGCTCAGTTCGACATCACCACGGTCTGTCATGCCCCTCCTGGGGCGTTTTTGCCTCCGCCCAAGGTGGACAGCATCGTCTTGAAGTTCGTTCCGCGCCTTAAAGTCGACCTGGACCGGGCACCGACGTTCTTCGAGGTGGTGCGCCGGGGATTCGCCCACCCCCGAAAGACGTTGACGAACAACTTGGGCGACCGGGCGGCTTGGGCTCCGGTACTGGCCTCGGTCGGGCTGGCCGAGACCGTCCGCCCCCACCAACTCACCTTGGACCAGTGGGAGGAGCTCGCCGCCCATGGTCCCCGCTGACGGGCTCAAGGCGGAGGCCTTCCGGCTCGGCTTCACGTCAGTAGGCGTCTGCGCGCCGGACCCTCCCGAGTCCATGGGCCACTACCAAGCGTGGCTCGACGCGGGTCACCACGGAACGATGGAGTACATGGCCCGCTCGGTGGCGATGCGGGGCGACCTCGAAACACTCCTTCCGGGGGTGAAGTCAGTGATATGCGTCGGACTGAACTACAACCAGCCGGTGACTCATGAGGAGGGCCAGCCAAGGATCGCCCGGTACGCCTTGGGCCGCGACTATCACAAAGTCATGCGCGGCCGCCTCAAGCGCCTGGCCCAATGGATCAGCGACGGGCAGTCGGGGGTGGCCAGCCGGGCGTGCGTGGACAGCGCCCCGGTGATGGAGCGTGAGTACGCCCACCGCGCCGGGCTCGGGTGGTTTGGAAAGAACACATGCCTCATCGACAGCCGGACGGGCAGTTGGTTCTTCATCGGGACGCTGTTGACCACGGCGGAGTTCGAGCGTGACCGGCCGGCTGTCGGGGGTTGCGGGACGTGCACGGCTTGTGTCGACGCCTGCCCGACCGGGGCGATCGTTCAGCTACAGGGGGCCTGGTCAGTGGACGCCCGACGTTGCATCAGCTACCTGACGATCGAAGAGAAGAGTCCCGAACTCCAGGGCGACGTCTCCGGATGGACGGTGGGGTGCGACGTGTGCCAGGACGTCTGTCCATTCAACCAGCGACGCGACAGCCAGCCTGAGCGGGCGCCGTTCACTGGCGACGCTGACTTGACCGCGACGAGGGCCTGGCCTCCTCTGGAGAAGCTGATGTCCATCTCGTGGGAAGACTGGGACGTTCTGACGCGAGGATCGGCGGTCCGCCGGGTCGGCTGGGAGGGGTTACGTCGGAATGCGACCGCAAATCACGGCAGCCGCCGGCGGAAGAATGACTAGAATCTGAGCCATGAGGAAGCGGGTCGTCGGCTACGCCTTTGTGGCCCCCGCAGTGGTCCACCTCGTGCTCTTCGCCTTGGTGCCGATCGCGTTCGCCCTCTATCTCTCGTTCTTCAATTGGGACCTGCTCCGCGACAAGAACCCCTTCGTCGGGCTGGGCAACTATGCCGACCTGGCGCAAGACAACGGTTTTTGGCGGGCGATGGGCAACTCGTTGCTCTACACGGCGGTCAGCGTGCCCCTCGGTCTGGTGGCGGCGTTGGGCATCGCGGTCTTGGTCGCCAAGCCGTTGCGGGGTCTGGCCTTCTTCCGGACGGTGTTCTACCTGCCGTCGGTGATGTCGCAGGTCGCCACTGCCATGGTGTGGATCTACATCCTGCTTCCCAAGACGGGGTTCGTCAACACTGTCCTAGGGTGGTTTGGGTTGCCCTCGGAAACCGACTTCCTCAACCAGGTCGGCTGGGCGATGGCCGCCCTTGTCTTCATGTCGGTGTGGACCGGCCTTGGGCCGCGGATGGTGCTCTACCTGGCCGGGATCATGGGGATACCCGACTCGCTCTACGAGGCGGCCTCTCTGGACGGGGCGAGCAAGCGGAGGCAGTTTTGGGCGGTGACCTTGCCGATGCTGGCGCCCACCACCTTGTTCGTGACCGTCACCAGCACGATCGCGGCCATGCAAGTCTTTACGCCCGTCTACATGATGACGAAGGGTGGGCCCCTGGACACGACCGACATGGTCGGCTACCACATCTACACGACCGCTTGGCGCGACTTCCACGTCGGGGAGGCGTCGGCGCAGTCGTTCGTGCTGTTGGCCGTTGTCATGGCGGTGTCGTGGTTCCAGTTCCGCCTGCAGCGAAGCCAACTGGAGGGTTACAGTGCAGCGTGAGGGCCTGTTGTCCAAGGTGTCGGCCTATGTCGTCCTCGTCGCCGTCGCCCTGTTCCTCTTGATGCCGTTGGTGTGGATGGTCCTCGTTTCGTTCCATCCAAGCAACGCGCCGGTGCCCGACTTCGCCCACTTGTGGCCCAAGGAGTTCCACGGTGAGAACTACGCCCAAGTGGTCTTCAACAAGGAACTTCCGGTATGGCGGTTTGCCCTGAACTCGGTCACGGTCACGGCCGCCGTCGTGCTGGGCCAGCTCCTCGTCACCTCCATGGCGGCGTTCGGATTTGCCCGGCTGAAGTTCCCCGGCCGAGACGTCCTTTTCGCCCTGTTCCTCGTCGCGATGATGTTTGCCGGGACGGTGACGCAAATCCCCGTCTACCTGATGGTGCGGGGCTTTGGTTGGCTCGACACCTACGCGGCCTTGATCGTGCCTGGTCTGTCGAGCTCCTTCAGTGTGTTCATGCTGCGCCAGTTTTTCGTCCAGATCCCCATGGAGTTGGACGAGGCGGCGCGGATGGACGGGGCGAACGAGTGGACGGTTTACTTCCGAGTCGTCCTTCCGCTCGCCAAGCCTGCCCTGGCGACGGCGGCGGCGTTTTGCTTTTTCGCCGTGTGGACGGATTTCTTCTGGCCGCTCTTGAGCACCAATTCAGTCAGGATGCGGACCCTTGAGGTCGGGCTTTCGGTCTTCAAGAACAGCTACGGCCAGCAGAACTGGCCCCTTCAGATGACCGCTGCCGTGGTCGCCTTGGCCCCCCTGGTCGTCGTGTTTCTGCTGACCCAAAAGGCGTTCGTGCGCGGCCTGACGGTCGGCTCGATCAAGTGACCCCGCTTGGCCAAGTGCAGGCCAAGCGGGGTCGTCGCCTCACCAAATGGTGAGGTTCAAGACGCGGCGGCCTTCAGCCGACGGGCGTCGAGGGCGTGGTGGAACATCTTCACGTATTCCCGGGCGCTCTTGCCCCAACTGAAGTCCCCGGTCATCCCAGCGTGCACGATCTTCGACCAGCGGTCCCGGTCTTGGAAGGCCGCCACACACCGGCCGACCGCGTCGAGCAGCCCCCGGGTCGACCGCTCGTCAAAGACGAACCCGTTTTCGCCTTCGAAGACGGTGTCGGCAAGGCCGCCGGTGCGGCGGACCACCGGCACCGTCCCGTACCGCATTGCGATCATCTGGCCCAGCCCGCAGGGTTCGAAGCTGCTCGGCATAAGAAAGGCGTCGCAGCCGGAGTAGATCCGTTGGGCAAGGTCCACGTCGAACGCCTCGAAGAACTTGACGCGGCCCGGATAGGCGGCCTCAAGCCGGCGGAGTTCGGAGGCGGCCCAGGGGTCGCCGGTGCCGAGGACGACGAGGCCCGCCCCTTGGCCGAGGAAAGTCGGCGCCGCATCGACGATCAGGTCGAACCCCTTCTGGTTGCTCAGGCGGCTGACCACGCCCATGACCGGGAAGTCGCCACTGGTCTCAAGCCCCGCCTCCGCACAAAGAAGGCGGCGGCACTCCTGCTTGCCCGTGGTGTCGTCGGCCGAGTAGTGTGCCGCCGTTTTGGGGTCGGTCGCGGGATCAAAGACTTCGGTGTCGATGCCGTTGAGGATGCCGCTGAGGCGGCCCTCCTGGGCCAGCCAAGCCATCAAGCCTTCGAGACGGCACCCGTACTCGGGCGTCTGGATCTCCTGGGCGTAGTTCGGAGAAACCGTGTTGACCTGGTCGGCAAAGGCCGCTCCGGCCTTCAGGAAGTTCACGCCGCCATAGGTTTCCAACTGGTGCATGTTGAACAGGCTGCTGGGGACCCCGGCCGCGTCCATCGTGTCATAGCCGAACTCGCCTTGGTATGCCAGGTTGTGGACCGTGAAGGTGGACGCGACGCTGTCCCAGTCGCCCCGGCGGGTCTCCTTGACCAGCACGGGCAAGAACCCCATGTGCCAGTCATGGGCGCTCACGACGTCGGGCAACCAGTCCGACTCCTGGCACATCTCGAGGGCGGCATGGCTGAAGAAGAGGTAGTCGTCCCGCTGGGGGGAGTACACGTCCTGGCTTCGTTGGACGCCGGCAAAGGCACCTTCGCCGTCGATGAGCCAGTGAGTCACACCGTCAAATGTCGCCTCCCAGCGGTCGGCACGCACCAGCCGGTGGCCGTTGACCCGGACGAGGACTTCGGACTTGGTCTTGGTGAACCCCCACCGAGGGTCGTTGACGACCATGCCGTACGCAGGCATCGCGACGACAACATCATGGCCCAAGGCGGCAAGAGCCTTGGGGAGCGAACCGGCTACGTCGGCGAGCCCGCCGACTTTGGCGAACGGAGCGACTTCGGCAGAGCAGAACAGTACCTTCATCCTGGCGACCTGCTCTGTCTGTCGGCTTGGTGGCGTGGCACCGTCACCGGTCAAAGTGACAGAGCCTCGACCATCACGGCAGTGGCTTCGCCCCCTCCGATGCACGGGCTGGCGACGCCCAGCCCCCCGCCCCGACGGCGCAGTTCGTGGAGCAGCGTGAGCACAAGCCGTGCGCCCGTCATGCCGATCGGGTGGCCCAGGGAGACGGCCCCGCCGTTCACATTGAGCTTGCTCTCGGGGATGCCGACCTCGCGCGCCACGACCATGGCCACGACCGCGAACGCCTCGTTGACTTCAAAGAGGCTCACGTCCTCGGTCGTCTTCCCCGTCTTGGCCAAGACTTTCTTGATCGCCTCGGCGGGGGCAGTCGTGAACCACTCCGGCGCTTGGGCGTGCTGGGCGTAGGCGACGATCCTGCCAATGGGCTTGAGGCCGTGCTGCTGGACGGCCTCGCCCGAGGCCAAGACGAGGGCGGCCGCGCCGTCGTTGATGCTACTGGCGTTGCCCGCCGTGGTCACCCCGTCCTTGCCGAAGGCCGGGCGTAGGCCCGCCAGCTTGGCCGGGTCGCCTTTGGACGGCCCCTCGTCCTCACTGACGACGACCGGGTCGCCCCGGCGCTGCGGGACTTCGACGGCGACGATCTCGTCAGCGAACCGTCCCGCCGCCTGCGCCTCGCGGGCCCGGACCGTGCTCTGGGCGGCAAACCGGTCGAGTTCTTCGCGGGTGAATCCCTTTTCGCTGGCGCACAGGTCGCCACACGAACCCATGTGCATGTTGTTGTAGGGGTCCCAAAGGCCGTCGTGGACCATGGAGTCCACGACCTTGCCGTCACCCATCCGGTAGCCCGTCCGGGCCTGAGGGAGCAGGTAGGGGGCGTTGGACATCGACTCCATGCCGCCGGCGACGACGATGTCGGCGTCCCCGCACTGGATTGTTTGGGCGGCCATCATCACGGTCTTCATCCCACTCCCGCACACCTTGTTGACGGTCGTGCAGGGCACGCTGTCGGGGACGCCGGCCCCCTTGCTGGCTTGCCGGGCCGGGGCCTGGCCGATACCGGCGCCGAGGACGTTGCCCATCAAGACTTCGTCGACCAGCTCGGGGGCGACGCCCGCCGACTGCAGGGCGGCGCGGATGGCGTACGAACCCAACTGAGGGGCGGTGAGGGAGGCAAGCGCGCCCTGGAACGCTCCGATCGGTGTCCTTTGTCCGGAGAGGACGAAGACTTCTCGCATCGGTCGAGGTTACCCGTCGGCAGGTTCGGCGGCCCGACGCCGGAAGGCCCTGCCGAAGTAGGCGGTCTCCGGCATTTTCATGAGCTTGGACAGCAAATAGTAGATCCACGCGGCGACGACGAAGACGACGGCGAAGCATCCGAAGAGACCGGCCTTGTTGGCCAGCAGGGCGGTGTGGGAGAGCCCCTGGAACGCGAGGAACGCGAACCCGGCGAAGCCCAGGCAGGCGACCAAGGTCTGGCCGACGCCCGTGGCCAGTAGGCGCAGGTCAAGAGGGCCGGCCGATTTGTTGATCGCCAAGGTCATGACAAAGGCCATGCCGAGGGCCGCGACCGACCCGGCGAGGGCGAGGCTGGAATAGGGAAGCCGGGCGGCCTGAAAGGCCAGGCACAAGGCGACGAAAACGACGGTCGTCACCGTGCCGATGACGATCGGCTTGACCGTCTGCTGGATCGAGAAGAACGCCCGCATGAGCACCGGATGGAGGCACCAGGCGGGGACGCCGATAGCAAAAAGCTGGAGGATCGGCACCATGCGGGCCGTGTCGGCGGGGGAGAACTTGCCGTGCTCCAGCAGGACGCGGATGATCGGCTCGGGAGCGGCGAGCATGAACGCGGCGACCGGCGCGGAAAGATAGAAGACCAACCGCAGCGTGCGCGTGAGCTGGTCGCGGTAGGCCTGCATCCGGTCTTGGGCGAAGAACTGGCTGAGGGCAGGGAAGGCGGCGATGGCGAGAGACTGGCCGAACATGCCCAGGGGGGCCTGCATGATCTGGTTCCCCGACGTGTAGGCGGCCACGACGCCTTCGGAGTCGTAGTTGTTGGCAAACTTGCTGAGGATCAGGAAAAAGACGCCGGGCAGCGAAAGCCCGAGCACAACCGGGAGCATCAAGCGGAAGACCTTCTGGACGTTTTCGTCCTTGAACCCGAATCGCCAGCGGAACCGTGAGCCCAGCTTGCGCATGACCATCCACGGGACCACGATGTTGCCGAGAAAAGCGCCGCCCAGTGCACCCCAACTCATCCCCGAGACGGCCGGCGTCGTGAACATGGCCAAGACCCCGGCACCAAGGATGATGCCTAAATTGTAAATGTTAGGGCCCAATCCTGGTACAGAAAAGATTTGCCGGGCATAGAGGGTCCCCATCATCAGTCCGCCGATGAAGAAGGCGTACTGGGCGGGGAGGACGATCCTGCTCATGTACACCGTCTCCGCCAAGAACGGCGTGTTGGGGGCGTACCAGCGGAAAAACGGCTCGGCGAGGAACCATCCGGCGAGGATGAAGACGGCGACCACGACGGTCATGATCGAGACGACGGCGCTGTAGACGTCCCATGCTTCGTCGTCCCGGCCCGTCGTGATCAGTTGGGTGAAGACCGGGATGAAGGCCGACGACAGCGCGCCTCCGGCGACCAGATAGAAGAGGAGGTCGGGGATGCGGAAGGAGTTGGAGTAGGCGTCGAGGACACCGGACGACTGTCCGAACCGGGCGTTGATGACGGCCTCACGGACGATGCCGAGCACCCGGCTGAGGAACAGGCTCGCCATCATGATCCACCCTGCGCGGGCGACATTGGGCGTGGCGGCCTGGGCCATGTCCCGCTATTGTGGCCCGGACATGATCAGGCCCCGTCGGCCAAAAGGGGCGCGACGGGGCCTGTTACCCAACGGGACGGGGCCTTAGAGGTGCTTCTCGAAGAACGCTTTGATGTCGGCCTTGCTACCGGCACCCACCATCCGGTCGACCTCTTGGCCGCCCTTGAAGACGACCAAGGCGGGGATGCTCATGATCGCGTACTTCTCGCCCAGCTCGCGCTCTTCGTCGACGTCGACCTTGACGACCTTGCCCCGGCCGGCGGTCTCCTCGGCGATCTCGGCGACAAAGGGCGCGATGCCCACGCACGGGCGGCACCAGGTCGCCCAGAAATCGACGAGGACGGGAACTTCAGAGTTGATGACTTCTTTCTCGAAGTCGGTGGTTTTGACGGCGAGGTTGGCTGCCATGGTCGTGTCTCTTCCTACGTATCGACGGGAAGGTTCGTACCGCCGGGTATACCCGTGACGGGTCCTTTTGTGGGCCGATGGCCTGTAACCGTCCGGGGTCTGGCCGTCGTCTGAATCAACAGAGTTAGCGAAGGACCTTCGCGAGGGAATCACTTTGAAGAAATCGTTGGTTGTGACAGCCTTGGCAGCTGCGGTGGTGGGTACGGTCACCCTCGCAGTCGCCCAAGACTCCAAGAACTCGCCGCAGCCTCACTCCGGGCCGGCCGAGACGGGCCTGTTGGGAATCTCCCTGTATGACCCGGGCCTCAAGGTCATCAAGAAGTTCGGCTCACCTGACCAGATCATCGGCTTGGCCACTTCGGGCCAGGCGGTCGGTGGCGCGCCGAGTGGCGGCGGAGCCCCGGGGCGAGGCGGCCCGGGAGCCGCTGGCGGCGGTGCCCCGTTCAAGGGTGGTGCGGGTGGACGAGGCGGTGCGCCGGCGTCTGTCGAAGCCGACTACGACCGTCCCGGACCTCTGGGTGCGTCGGTGATCGGGGACCCGTTCGGTGACGCGGACACCTTTTTGCAGGGCCGCCCGCCCGGAATGCCGGGCGTCCCCGCCGGGTTCGGCCCCCCGCCAGGCGCGGGCCAGGGCGGACCGACCAGCGGTGGGCCGCCGAACGGCCAGTTCGGTGCCCCTCCGGGAGCCAACAAGGGCCGTGGTGGCGCGGCGGGCGGCGGAGCCCCGAGCCTCGGTGGCGGCGCCAGCAGTGGCGGCGCAGGCACCAGGGTCTTCTTCACCCGTTGGGTCTATAAGCGCGACAACAGCCGCTATGCGTTTGTGCTCGACAAGTTCAACCGCGTCGTGCAGATCGAAGCGATCGCCCTTTCAAACCCCAAGGTCAAGACCAAGCGGGGACTGGGCTTTGGCTCGACGTTCGCCCAGTTGATCCAAAAGCACAACGCGCCGGACGGGTATGAGATCAGCGGCGACAGCCTCGTCGTCCGCTACCTCGTGCGCGACCACGTCGCGTTCCGCTTGTCGCGCATCACGCCGAACAAGCCGCAGCGGGTGACGGGCATCGTCGTCGCCGCCGGCAAGGCTTGATCGCAGACCGTGGCCGACGATCTCTCTGAGATCCGAAGGCGGATCGACATTGTCGACCTCGTCGGCCAGCGTGTCACCCTCAAGAAGGCGGGAAAAAACTGGAAGGGTCTCTGTCCGTTTCACAACGACAGAAACCCTTCCTTTAATGTTTCTCAGGAGCTCGGAAGGTACAACTGCTGGTCCTGCGGGGCCAAGGGCGACATCTTCAACTGGGTCATGGAGACCCAACAGGTTGATTTCGCCGAGGCGCTCCGCATCCTTGCCAAGCAGGCGGGAGTCACCCTTTCGGGGCGCGGCGCACCCAAGGACAAGAGCCGTGACGACCGGCTCGACGCGGCCATGGTCGACGCCCAGACCTTTTTTGTCAAGCAACTCCATGGCTCGGCCGAGGCACGTGCCTATGCCCAGGGACGGGGCCTCGCCGCTGAAGTGTTGGCCCACTGGGAGGTGGGCTATGGCCCTGCCGACGGCGACCTGCTCGCCCGCCAGTTGCAAAAGCAGGGTCACCAACTCGCCGAATGCCGTGAGTTGTTCCTCGTCGACAAGGACGCGGGAGGCGGCTACTTCGACCGGTTCCGGGGCCGGCTCATGTTCCCCATCCGCGACGACCGGGGCCGGCTCGTCGCCTTTGGCGGCCGGACTTTGGGGGCAGGCGACCCCAAGTACATCAACAGCAGCGACACCCCGCTCTACAGCAAAAGCCGCGTCCTCTATGGCCTCGACAAGGCCAAGCACGCGATGGCGAAATCGCGGGTGGGGGTCTTGGTCGAGGGGTACCTGGACGTCATCGCCTGCCACCGTGCGGGGGTGACCGAGGCCGTCGCCAGTCTGGGGACGGCCCTGGCCGACGACCATGTCAAGTTCTTGAAGCGGTGGTGCGACCGGGTCGTCGTCCTCTATGACAGTGACGCGCCGGGGCAAAAAGCCGCGGAACGGGCGGCCGACCTCCTCCAAGCCGCCGGACTCGGCGTGAGGGTGGCGATGATGCCGCAGGGCGAAGACCCTGACACATTGCTGAAGACTCAAGGGCCGGCGGCGGTCGAGAAGGCGGTCGAGTCGGCCATGCCCGCCGTCGAGTTTCGGCTTTGGTTAGTCCGCCAGCGGTTCAATGTCCACGAAGACGACTTTTGGACGGCCGCCTACGCTGCCTTGGCCACCGCGACTGACGAGCTGGAGATCGAGCGCTATGCCCACGAGCTCGGGGGGAGCTATCCGGGGACAAAGGACCGCCTCGCCGCGAAACAGGCGATCAAGCGCCAGGTTTCAAGACTGCGCCGACCCGTGGGACAAGAAACGGGCCGGCGCCGGGCCACGGGGCCGAGGGCACCGGGCACCGGCCTTTCCGGGCCCGAACAGGCGGTGTTTCTCGGCCTCTTGGGGCCGACGACGAAGAGCGAGGCATGGCACGCCCTGGCCGAACCCGACCTCTTTGTCACCGGAGCGGCCGAGGCGGCGGCCCAAGCCCTCCTGGCCGCCTTTCCGTCAGGCCCCCCAGAGGGACCCGCCGTCGACTGGGTGCCGTCCTTGCCCGACGGCCCGGCCCTCGAACTGATGTCGCAAATCTATATGGGCGAGTCTGCCCCCCTGACGGGGGCGGTGCTGGAAGACGCCTTGGCCTCGCTACGCAGCAAGCGCGAGGCGCGGGCCGCGCGGGAACTCTTGGACCGCACGGGGGAGCCAGACGACCAGGCGTTGCGAGACTTTTTCGAGCGGATGCGCAAACTGAAGGACGTCCAAGAGCACCCCGAGGCTTGACGCCACCCGCGGGCTCCCTCGGTGGATTTGACGAGTTCTTGATATATTTGACTGACTCACGAACAACTTCCAAAACCCGTTGTATCCTGGATTCGGGCCACTGGGCCCAGGTGGTATTGGTGTTAGAAAACAAGGGAACAGCGAGCGCGAAACGCGCCGCCGAGCCCCCTGTCCCGGGCATTTTCGCCGATGACCGGGAAGTCGGAGACGTCACAAGGGGCCTCGACGACACAGTGCGGATGTGGTTGCAACGAATCGGCCAGATCCCACTCTTGACCGCAGAAAAGGAACGTGACTTGGCCCAAGGCGTGGCCGAAGGATCGCAGATGTGCCGGGCGATGCTCATCGAGGCGAACCTGAGGTTGGTCGTGAACATCGCGAAGAGGTTCGCGGGGCGCGGCGTCTCCTTACCCGATCTCATCCAGGAGGGCAACATCGGCCTGATGCGGGCGGTGGAGAAGTTCGACCACACGCGCGGCTTCCGGTTCAGCACGTACGCGACGTGGTGGATCCGGCAGTCGGTCAGCCGGGCGGTCTATGACCAGGGGCGCACGATCCGTGTGCCTGTCCACGTCGCCGAGGGCATCAGCAAGGTGCTTAAGGTGCAGGGACAACTGGCCCAGGAACTGGGCCGGGAGCCTACCGACGAAGAGGTCGCGGTCAAGGCCGGCTTGGACTTGGAACGAGTCCGAGCGCTCGTGCAGGCGATTCCCGACGCGCTTTCCCTCGAAAGCCC
This sequence comes from Fimbriimonadaceae bacterium, assembly GCA_019638795.1. Taxonomy (NCBI): domain Bacteria; kingdom Bacillati; phylum Armatimonadota; class Fimbriimonadia; order Fimbriimonadales; family Fimbriimonadaceae; species Fimbriimonadaceae bacterium. Next base: position 141,137 of record JAHBTB010000006.1, read on the forward strand.
GCTGGGAGAGCAGGAGGAGGGCAGTTTGGCCGACCTTGTCGGCGACCGGGGCGAGACGTTTGAACTGGACTTTGACCGGCAGACCCTCGTGGACGCCTTGCAGGGTCTCGAGCCTCGGGAACGGGAGCTGATCATGCTGCGTTACGGGTTCAACGATGGGGTGCCCCACACCCTGGAGGACGTCGCCCGTCACCTGAACGTCACGCGCGAACGGGTCAGACAGATCGAGCAAAAGGGGCTGAAGAAACTGAAGTGCCCGACGGTCGCCGACGCCTTACGGGCCCGGCTGTGCGTGTAGGCCGAACGGAAAATTGCTGTCGCGAGGGCCAAGGACAAACGGTTCGCACCGCTTGGGTTCGCACCACTTGGCCTCGTCGAACTCAGTGCCGTCGAAGTGACGGATGTCAGCGCCAAGTTCGCGCAAGATGAGGATGCCTCCGGCCGCGTCGTACAAATTGACCCGGCCGGCGGTCATCGCCCGGATTGTCTGCATGGCGACAAAGGCCGCCTCGACGACGAACGCGCCGAGGTGACGGACTTTGCCGGGGAGCTTGGCCGGGAGCTTGCGGAGGTCGGTGTGCCCGAAAAGCTCCTCTGGCCGCACTGGGCCGGGTGGGACGGGCGGCAGTCTTTCACCGTTCTTGGTCGCTCCGCCGCCCTCCGCGGCAGAAAGGAAACACCCCAGGTCGGGCATGTCCAAACAACCGACCCGGAGCCGACCGCCGTGGAGAAAGGCGACGGTCACCCCCCACAAGGGCTGGCCAAAGCGGTAGTTCGACGTGCCGTCGATGGGGTCGAGCAACCAGAAGCCTTGGTCGGTCGGGGGAGAGAATCCAAACTCCTCACCCCAGAACCCCGCCCCCGGCGTCAGTTTGAGGAGTTCCTCGCGGTAGAAAGCCTCGACCTCGCGGTCACCGTTGGTGACGACGCTTCCGTCCGGCTTGATTTCCGGCACTAGTCGCTGGCGGGCTTGCAGGGCGATCTGCGAAGCATGTCGGGTAAGGGCCTCGGTCTCCTTTTGTAGCGCGTCCCAATCACCCACTCCCTAGATTATGGCCCTTGGGCCTGGTCCCCGGCCCGGCCTTGCACCGACAATGGTGAGGAGGTATCCTGCGTAGCTCACGTGGACGGCGGGCGGGAGTAGCTCAGTGGTAGAGCATCTCGTTGCCAACGAGAGGGTCGCGAGTTCGAATCTCGTCTCCCGCTCCAAGAACCGACGGTTCTTGGCAGACATCGCCCCGTCCCACCAGGGTTGAGTAGATCCCCTGGCTAAGTTCCTCGAAGGCCGTCCTACGGCGCGAACAGGGCGTCCGCGGCCATCACGCTTTGAGTCTCACCGTCAATGGAGCAGATGAGGCGGCCGTCCGGGCCGACGCCGATCGCCACCGCCCTTTCGCCGGTGGCAAGTTGGTAGACCTTTCCCGGAGTGTCGTCAAAGATGCGCCAGATCGGTTGGAGCACCGACCAGTCAGTCGGTTCGGGCATCGAACGGACTGAGTCGAGGAGGCGTTGTAGGGCTTTGGCCGGGTCGACCGCGTGGCCGCGCTCAAGGGTGAGGCTTGTCGCCGTCTCGCGGAGGTCGCCGTTGAACTCTTCTTGGTTCAAGTTGACCCCGACGCCGACGACGGGCACCTTCTGACCCGCCGGGCTAGGAACAAGCTCGGTGAGGACTCCACCGACCTTTTTCTGTTTGATTGTCAAATCATTCGGCCAGCGAAGTTGAGTATGGAACGTCCCTGCCGCCGCGAGGGCGACCATCATCCCGACCAGCCACGGTTCAGGATGTCCGGCGTACTCGTGGAAGACAAAGCTGGCGGTCAGGGAGTCGTCGACGCCTGATTGCCACTCGCGCTGGAACCGCCCGCGCCCGCCGGTTTGGTGACGGGCCCAGACGACGGCCGTCCCCGTGTCGCCGTCCTTGATGAGTTGCTCAGCGATGTCTTGGGTCGATCCGACCACGGCGAGTTCCTGGACCCCACCGGGCAGCATCATGCGCCGAGGACCCCAAACTCAAGGTGGACAGACAGGGCCGGGGCGGAGTGGGTGAGGGCGCCGACGGAGACAAAATCCACGCCGGTCTCGCCGATGGCCCGGACGGTCTGCAAGGTGACGCCGCCGCTTGCCTCAAAGAGGGTCTTGCCCTTGTGCCGACGGACCGCTTCGGCCATGTCGGCAAGGGTCATGTTGTCCAGCATCACTATGTCGGCTCCGGAGGCGACTGCTTCGGCGACCATATCGAGGTCGGCGCACTCGACCTCGACCATGGTTCCGGGGGAAAGCCCTGGGCGTACGGCCGCCAGCGCTGCGGCGATGGATCCGGCCGCCTGCAGGTGGTTGTCCTTCAACATCGCCATGTCGTAGAGCCCGACACGGTAGTTCGTGCCCCCGCCGCAACGCACGGCGTATTTTTCCATATGACGGAGCCCCGGGGTGGTCTTGCGGGTGTCCAGGAGACGGCAACCGGTGCCCGCCAAGGCCTCCACGTATCGCGAGGTCAGCGTGGCCACGCCGCCAAGGTGCATGAGGAAGTTGAGTGCGGTCCGCTCACGGGTCAGCAAGTGCCGGGCGTCGCCGTGTCCGCGCAGGAGGACCGTGCCAGGGCCGACGGTGTCGCCGTCGACCTGGAGGACCTCGACGTCGCCGGGGCCAAGGACGGCGGCCGCCGCCCCGATGCCACAGGCGACCCCTGGTTGTTGGACTTCGACGTACCAGTCCGCCGAGGTGCCGGGAGGGACGGCGGCCGCCGAAATGTCGCCGGTGCCGATGTCTTCGGCGAGGGCTATTTCGACCAAGGTGCGCCAACCTTCTGGTTCGGGAAGCGACCAGCCGGAGGTCATTCGTTGACCACGTCCACGCCGCACCGGGCGGCCAGCTCTTCGATCAAGGTGGAATAGGGGACTTCCATGCCGTTGCGCACCCAGCCTACCGGAACCTTGACGTGTCCGGCCAGCAAGTGGGCGACCGGCTTGATCGTGATGCTTCCGCCGTCGCTGACGACGACGAACTTGTCGTTGCCTTTGGCCACGATCTTTCTCACTTGGGCGTAGTCGACTTTGCTCCGGCGGACAATGTCGACGGCCTCGAAGCCGGTGTCGTGGAGGATGTACTCGGTCTGGCCCGCCTGGGCCTGGACAATGTCACCGGCGGCTCCCTTCGTCAGTTCGAAGGCGGCGCTGGCGGCGAGTTTCAGGCCCTGGACCACGCCCTGCTCGGTCGCCCGCTTGGCCACCTGGCCACCCTTGTGGAACCCGCTCCGCCGTGCGCTTCGGCTTTCCATGCCGAACCAATGGAGGATGTCGACGGGGCGATAAGAGGTCGTGGCCATGGGCTAGCTCGATTATGGGTACGGAGTCCGCGAAAGGGAGGTTCTCACCATTAGGCACTGACGGCCTCTTCGAGGCGCGACCGCAAAAAGGTGGCCCGATGGCGGTCGGCGGTCGCCGTGTCGGTGGTCCCGTGGACCTCCATGGTGGTCACCCAGCCGTCGACCACGCGGGGGGAGAAGTCAAAGCGGGGAAGTCCGGCGGAAGCGGCCCAACGCACCCACCCGAGCACGCGCAGGGCGTCGGCCAGTCCGATCGTGTTGGCGGTGATCGCGGCGTTGACCGCGTTGAGGGTCGTGTCGGCAAGGGAGAGGCGGCTGACTTCCCGGCGGGCCATCCGTTCCTCGTTCAGCAGGTATTCGCATGCCCCGGTGAACTCCGGGGGGGTGCCTCGGGTCGCGCTGACCTGGAAAAAGGCGCCGACCGCGCGGCTCGACTCACCGTAGAGACCGCGGACGACGATCCCCCAGACCGTCAACGCCCGGACCACCGCACCAAGCTTCTTCGTGTGGGCAAGGCCGATGAGGTGGAAGAGGGCAGATCGCCGTGTCCCTCCACCAAGGTTACTTGGTGATGTCGTCAGGGAACCAAAAGATACGGTGTCCATAAAGGCGAGGTTTTGGCTGAGGTGCTTGAGAATGATCGCCGCCGACTGTTCGGCGTGGGGACCGGACCAACCCGCCGTGAGGGCTTGGAGTCGGACGTGGTCCTCTTCGTTGACCATCAACGAGACCGTCCTCCCTTCGTCCAGCAGGATGGTGCGGCCTAACCCTTTGTGATCGAACTCCGGGGAGATGAGTCGGCTTCCTAACAAAAAATCACGTTCTGCTTCGCTGAGCTTGCCGAGGGCGGTGAGTCGCGGGTCGCAGCCGGCGACTCCGGCGCGGACGGACGACTCCACGGCGCGGAGTTGGTCTCCGGTGCAGGCGTGGGGGAAGGGGTAGCCCCTTAGGTTGCGCGCGTGGCGCACCCGTGTGCTCAGGACGACGTCGACATGGGGGGCGTCCGGATGGAGCCAGGCGGGCGGAGGCATGCTCCGCAGCACCATCTTCTTCCAAGACTCGCTTTGCGGTTCACCCGCCATGGCCGTCACGCAAGGTCGCAGGCCCGGTAGGCGGCGATGACTTTTTGCTCGCCCTCCTTTCCGGGGACAGAGTTGCCGTGCTCCATGCCGAAGACGCCGGTATAGCCCTTGCCGGCGATATGGGCGAAAACGTTGCGGTAGTTCACTTCTCCAGTCCCCGGCTCGTTGCGGCCTGGGTTGTCCCCCACTTGGAAGTAGGCGATCTCGGAGTAGGCCAAGTCGACGTTGGGGATGAGGTTCCCTTCCTCGATCTGCATATGGTAGAGGTCCATCAGCACCTTGCAGCTGGGAGACCCGACCGCCTTGCAAATCATGTAGGCCTGAGGCGTTGTGTGCAGGAACAGTCCCGGGTGGTCGTGCCGGTGGTTGAGGGCTTCCAGCACCATGACAAGTCCGGCCGGCTCGCAGACCTCGGCCATCGCCTTGAGGCAGTCGACGACATTGGCGGTCTGGTAGTCGTGATGGAGCCGCAGGTCGTAGAGTCCGGGCACGACGGTGCACCACTTGGCGTTGACCCGGCGGGCAGTTTCCAGGGCCTTGCGCATCTCACCCTGAAGGAACGTCCAGGTGTCCTTGCCGCCGGTCGCATAAAGGGGCTTTCCCCATTCGGCGTGGGCGACAAAGACGCCCATGGTGATCCCGAGGTCACCCATCGCTTTGCCGATCCTCTCCTGCTCGGCAGGGGTCCGGCCCATCATGCCGTTGTCCTCCCAGCCGTGGAACCCCTGGTCGGCGGCGAACTTCAACTGGTCGACCGGATCGTCACCGGCATGGTGGCGGAACATCCCGAAGTGGGGGGAGAACTTGAGTTTGAACTTGGCGGCAGGCATCGTCATCGGCTCCGAAGCAAAGGCACGGCCGGTCGCCAGGCCGGCCGCAAGGAGCGGCGCGGCCTGGACGATCTGCCGACGGGTGGGGCGGAGGCTCATTCCACCTGGTACTTGCCGGGCATCGCCACGTCAGGCACGGGAAGCGGGCCCATCTTCAGGTCGGTCGGCATCGTGCTCTTGGTGCCCAGCGCCTGCTCCCAGGTGACGACTTGCCCGCTGTAGGCGGCCAAGCGCCCAAGGATCGCGGTGAGGACCGACTCGGCGACTTGTCGGCCTTCATTGAGCGGCTTGCCGTCCATGATCGACTTGACGAGGTCGGCGTGCTCCAGGACGTAGGGGTTGGGAAGCTTCTGCTTCGTGTCCCAGCGGTAGGGGCGTGCGCCGGTGATTTCGACCGGTGACTTGTTGAAGGCCTCCGAACTGCCGACGCCCTTGGTGCCGTTGATCCGCTCGCTGACGTTGCTCGGCGTCCCGTCCTGCTGGCGGCAGTAGCTGTGCATCCGCGACCCGTCGGCAAAGGTGTATTCGACGGCGAAGTGGTCGTAAATGTGGCCGTAGGCGGGGTCGACCCGTGTCTGGCGCCCGCCGAGGGCGACGGCCTTGACCGGGTGGGCCTGCTTGGCCCAGAGGCACACGTCCAGGTTATGGATGTGCTGCTCGACGATGTGGTCGCCGCTGAGCCAGGTGAAGTAGAGCCAGTTGCGCAGTTGCCACTCCATGTCGCTCCAGCTGGCCTGTCTGGGGTGCATCCACAGGCCGCCCTGGTTCCAGTAACAGCTCATCTCAAGGATCTCGCCGATGTCGCCGTTGTGGATGCGCTTCATCATCTCCTTGTAGCCAAGGTCGTGGCGACGCTGGGTGCCTGCAACGACGGCAAGGTTCTTGGCCTTCGCCTTTTCCGAGGCCTCGAAGACCTTGCGGATACCGTATCCGTCCACCGCCACCGGCTTCTCCATGAAGATGTGCTTACCGGCGTCGACGGCGGCTTCCAGGTGCCATGGTCGGAAACCGGGCGGGGTCGCGAGGATGACGATGTCGCAGTCGGTCTTGAGCAGCTTCTGATAAGCGTCGAAGCCGGTGAACTTGTGGTCGTCGGCCACCTTCACCCGGTCCTTCATCGCCTCCTTCAGGTTGTTGTAGGAGCCCTCCAGTCGGTCGGGGAAGACGTCGGCCATCGCGTGGAGCACCGAGTTCGGGCTCGCGGTGAGGTGGTCGACGACGGCGCCGCTGCCGCGACCGCCGCAGCCGATGACGCCGATCTTGAACGTCGCTGCGCCGGGCGTCTCGGCGAACACCATGCTGGGGACAGTCAGGGCCGCACCAGTTGCGGCGGCAGTTTTCAACACTTCTCTACGGGTCAGGTCATGGGACATGGTCGTGATTCTTTCCGGATTGTCAGTCTAGTTCTTCGAGGGGGCCTCTTCGCAAACGAGCCGCATGCCGGGGAAGTCGGCGTCGCTGAGCCACCATTTGCTCTTGGGAATCTGCGGGTCGCGCTCCTGCCACTCGATCGTGTAGGGTTGGCGCGTCATGAAGTTGACGTCGGCGGCTGAGTCGCGGAACGAGCCGCCACAGACAATCTCGCGGCCGTCCGTCGTGTCGACCCACTCGGCCGCGTTACCGAAGACGTCGTGGATGCCCCAGGCGTTGGGGGCCTTCTTGCCGACCGGGTGGGTCTTCTCGTTCGAGTTCTCGACAAACCAACCGACGTCCGTCATTTTGGCGGGCAACTTGTCTGAGCCTGCCTGGGCGAGGTAGACCCATTCGGCCTCGGTAGGCAGTCGGTACTTCCTCCCTGTCCGCTTGGACAGCCATTCGCAGAAAGTCTTGGCGGCGTTGTGGGTGACGCAGATCGCCGCGTACCCCGCGTGGCCGAACCCATAGTCAGGGGGCAGGTAGGGCTTGCTAGGGCGGGACTTGGCGTCCGTCCCGTTGGTCTGCTCCTCTTTGGTCAGGTCGAGACGGTAGGTCCAGATGTCGTACATGTCCCACGTGACTTCGGTTGTGCTGACCCACAGCGGCTTGATTTCGTACTTCTTGCCGTCCACGGTGACGCTGCCGCCGGGGGTCTTGGCCATGTCAAAGGCAACGAGAGTGCCTGGTATCTTCTGTTGGGCCACTTCGACGCGCAGGGGCGCGTGGGTCGGGGTGGTGGCGAGGACGAGACCGAGGAGAATGTTCATCGTTACGGCTGCCTTATTGTGGCCTTATTTGGCCCTTGGGGACTCGGGCGTCGAGCACCGGTACGCCCAGGTGCACATGGGCATGCGGGTGGACGTCACGGTCTACTCTGGTTCGACGGCCCAAGCTGACGCTGCGGCACGGGCGGCCTACCGGCGATTCGCTGAGATCGACGCGGTCTTTTCCGATTACCGGCAAGACAGCGAGGCGAAGAAATTGATGGCTCAAGCCGGCAAAGGGCCCCAGCCCGCCTCCGCGGACATGGTCCGCGTCCTCCGGATGGCCGAGCGTGTCAGCGAGGCGTCGGACGGGGCGTTCGACGTGACGGTCGGGCCGCTGACACAGCTTTGGCGGCAGTGTCGGAAGACACTACGGCTTCCCGACCCGGAGACCCTTGCGGCGGCGAGGGCCTTGGTCGGCTACAAGATGGTGCATGTCGGGGACCACACCGTCACTCTCGACAAACCGGGGATGAAGCTGGACTTCGGCGGGGTGGCCAAGGGATACGCCTGTCAGGAAGCGCTGCGGGCGATGCGACGGGAGGGCGTCGACCAAGCCCTGGTCGTCGCCGGCGGCGACATGGCGATGGGCGACCCGCCGCCAGGCCAGAAGGGCTGGCGCGTGGAGATTGTCGGTCGGCCTGGACATGTGGAGCTGCGCAACTGCGCGGTGTCGACGTCAGGGTCGACCGAGCAGTTCGTCGAGATCGACGGCGAGCGGTACTCGCACATCGTCGACCCGCGCACCGGCCTCGGCGTGCGGCACCGTACCCAGGCGACCGTGGTGGCCGACAGCGGCCTCACCTCCGACCCGCTCAGCAAAGTGGTCTGCCTGCTGGGGCGTGAGGCCGGCGGCAAGATCGTCCGTCGGTTCGGTGCACGGGCGTCGGCGGTCGAACGCAAGTAGCGGGTCCGCAACCCCGCCGGGGTAGCAGGCATAATGGACGGGTATGAAGGCACCGATCTTCGCTCTAGCAGGGTGCGTGGCCGCCGCATTTCTGTTCGGTTGCGCCGAGAAGCCCGAGCCCGCGGCATCCGGCGAGACCACCAAGCAACCCGAGGCGACCAAACCCGCCGAAGCCCCGAAACCCACCGAGGAGGCGACCGGCAAGCTCCCGACCGAACCGAAGGACGGAGAGGACGTCGCCGTCATCGACACCGACAAGGGCAAGATCGTCTTCATGTTCTATCCGCAAAAGGCGCCAAAGCACGTGGAGAACTTCAAGGAGCTCGCCAACGCCAAGTTCTACGACGGCGTCAGGTTCCACCGGTGCATGCCCGGCTTCATGATCCAGACCGGTGACCCCCTGAGCAAGGACACCGGCAAGTACGACATGTGGGGCACCGGCGGGAACATGGTCGACGGCAAAGAGAAGTTTGTGCCCGCCGAGTTCACCGACATCCACCACGCCCGCGGCATCGTGAGCATGGCCCGCGCGAACGACCCGAACTCGGCGAGCAGCCAGTTCTTCATCGTCACCGACAACGCTCCGACCCTTGACGGAAAGTACTCGGCGTTCGGATGGGTGGTCTCGGGCATGGACGTCGCCGACGCCATCGTCAAGACGGGGCCCTCCGACCCGAACGAGAACGGCAAGGTCAAGAAGGACGACGCGGTCACGGTCAAGTCAATCAGGATTGAGAAATGGCCGGTCAAGTGATCGCTCTCCTTCTCGCCGCCCTGGCTGTCGCGGCCATGGCGGGTGGGCCGTCGACGGACGAACCCAAGGACACCGACGAGGTGGCCGTGCTGGAGACGGCCAAAGGCAAGATCATCCTCGCCTTCAACCCGGAGTTCGCGCCAAACCACGTCGAGAACTTCAAGTCACTCGTCAAGGAGGGCTTCTATGACGGCACCCGGTTCCACCGGTGTATCGCCGGGTTCATGGTCCAGGGAGGCGACCCGCAGACGAAGGATCTGGAGAAGGCGCGGATGTGGGGCACGGGCGGCAAGATGGTCGACGGCCAACAGCGCTACGTCAAGGCGGAGTTCTCCGGCTTCAAGCACACCCGCGGCGTCTTGAGCATGGCCCGGAGCAGCGACCCGGACTCGGCGAGCAGCCAGTTCTTCATCATGGTGAAGGACAGCCCGTTCCTCGACGGCAAGTATTCCGCGTTCGGCCATGTCGTCAAAGGCATGGAGGCAGTCGACGAGATCGTCAAGACGGGCGACGTCAATAACAACGGTGCGGTCAAGCCGTCCGAAGCCGTCGAGATCAAATCGGCCAAGCTCATGACTTGGGCCGACGCCAAGAAGACCGGCTGAGAAGCCCGACCGACAAGATGGCAAGGGTCTGCCCGCGCTGCGCCAAGGAGAACCCGGACGACGCCCGGTTCTGCTCGAAGTGCGGGCTAGATTTTTCTCAAGTCGTTGAAACCGGCCCGACCACGGAGACGCGGTTCTGCCACTGGCACCCACGTGAGGCGACCAACCTGGCCTGTGGCCGTTGCGGACGCCCGGTGTGCACCAAGTGTGTCGTCCTCGGCCCGGCCGGCCCCAGGTGCCGCGAGTGCGCCCGCTCGAACGTCGCCGTCCGCCCTGCCGCCGTCCTCTACTCGCTGAGCCAGGGTCTGAAGGGGGTGCTCCGTCAAGGGCCCTACACAATCTGGATCTGGGTCGTCGTCGCCAGCATGCTCTTCGGCATGGTGCGCGGGTGCATGGGCCTGTTCGGGCGGGAAGGGCCCCAACGTCAACCCGCGTCAGAGCAGACCCAGAGCTTTAACGACCGCCCGTCCCGCGAGTAGGCGGCCAACCGACCCGGATCGTCTTCTCCGCGCTGGTGTGGTCGTGCAGGATCGCCCGGTGGGCCTCCATGAGGTCCTTTTGCGACAAGATGCCGACAAGTTTGCCCTCGTGGTTGGTCACGGGTAGGCGACCGACTTCGTGGGCGGCCATCAGGTCGGCGGCGTCGCGCAGGGTGGCGTCTTCGCCGATCGCGATGGACGTTCCCCGGCTCAACTCCAGAAGGTTGGACTCGACGGGGAGCCGTTCGTCGGCGAGGTCGTGCCTGGTGATGAGGCCGACCACCGAGCCGGACCGGTCGACGACGGGGTAGGCCCCGTGCTTGGCGCACGGGCCCAGCTGGGAAAGGGTCTCACGAGCCTCGGAGAGCGGTACCCAGGCGGGCAGCGAGACGACGTCCCTCGTGCAGGCATGGCCGACGGTGACGCTGGACATACGGTCCGCGACAAAGCCCTGGGGGACGTACACCCCGCGCTTGGTGATCTTCTCCGTCATGATCGTGTCCTTTGACAAGAGGAAGGACACGAGGTAGCTGACCGTACAGCAACAGAGCAGCGGCAGCAAGGCTTCGGGCCGTCCGGTGACTTCGAGGGCGAAGACGATCGAAGTCAGAAGGGCCCGCGACGCCCCACAGAACAGGGCGGCCATGCCGACCAAAGCGGCCAGCCGGGGGTCGATCCCCCACGCCACGCCGACGGTCGTGCCGGCAAACGCCCCAAGGCAACCGCCGATCGTCAAGAGGGGGGCCAGGGTGCCGCCCGATGTGCCGCTACCCAGGGACAGGGCCCAGGAGACCAGCTTGGCAAGGCACAGGGTGATGAGCACCGGGCCGACCAGGCGGCCGTTCAGGACGTCGCTGATGTTGGAGTAGCCGACGCCCAGCGTCCGCGGGGCAAAGATGCCGACCACGCCGACGGCGAGGCCGCCGATGGCCGGCCACAGGGACCAGTGGAGGGGGAGGTGCTCAAACGCCGCCTCGACGCCATAGACGAGCTTGGTCACACCGACGGCGGCGAGACCGACCACGAGTCCCAGGCCAAGATAGAAGATCATTTCCTCGCCGCCGATTTGGCCAAGGGCGGGCATCGCGAAGACGGCACCGGGAGGAAAGAGGATGGTGCGCATGGTCCCCGCCGCGACGCAGGCCAGGCCGACGGGCACGAGAGTGCGGGGTCGGAACTCGAACAAAAGGAGCTCGACGGCGAGGAGCAGGGCCGCGATGGGGGTGCCGAAGATGGCGGTCATACCGGCCGCCGCACCGGAGGCCAGCAGAGTCTTCCGCTCTAAGGCGGTGGTGTGAAGCAACTGGCCGACGATAGAACCGAGGGCCCCGCCCGTCGCGATGATCGGGCCTTCGGCGCCGAACGGGCCACCGGTGCCGATCGCGACGGCGGCCGAGACCGGCTTCAGGATCGTCATTTTCGGCGGGATCCTGCTTTCGTTGGTCAGGACCTGCTCCATTGCCTCCGGGATGCCATGGCCGCAGATGGCCCGAGAGCCGAACTTGGCCATCAGCCCGACGATCAGGCCGCCGATGACGGGGACGACGGGCAACAGATATCCGAGATGGTTGCCTGATGGGTCCGTGTTTTCCAGGGAAAACTTGCCGAAAAAGGCCAAGTTTGTGATGATGGCGATGAGGAGGACAAGAATTTTCGCCGTGCCCGCGGCGAGGAGGCCTACGAGGACCGCTGCGACTGACACCAGGACGGTCCGAGGCTCAAAGTCACCCGTCCCGGTGGACCGGTACCACGGCGCCGCTTTGCCGTTAGAAGATTGATTCACCAATTCATTATGTGAATGTGGCGTGACCCCTATCGGGACAGGTCGCGCCAGGTGGCCTATCGGATCGGCTCGAGGAGCATCTCTTTCGTGTAGATAAAGTCCTCGCGCTCATAGTTGGCCAGTTCGAAATCCTTGCGGAGGACAATCGCCCCGGTCGGGCAGGCGTCTTGGCAATACCCGCAGAAGATGCAGCGGAGCATGTTGATCTCGTAGCGGTGGGAATAACGCTCGCCTGGCGAGAACCGGGCCTCGTCCGTGTTTTCGGCGGCCTCGACGTAGATGCACTTGGCCGGACATGCGCCCGCGCAGAGTGAACAGCCGATGCACCGCTCCAGACCAGAGTCGTACCGGGTCAGGACGTGACGCCAGCGGGTGCGCGGAAACTGCTCGCGCCGCTCTTCGGGGTATTGGACGGTGACCTTTTCTTCCTTGAGCCGGCGTGCGGTGATGCCGAAGCCGGCGACGATCGGTTGGGCGACGTCGCGGAAGATGTCGAAGCTCACGCCTTCACCTCGCCCAGTTCGCGGGGCTTGAGTTCCAGGATGGACATCGACTTGTTCGACTTCATGGCTTGGTGCTTGATCTTGTTTTGCAGTTTGATGACGGCATACATGAGGGCGTCGGGAGACGGCGGGCACCCGGGCACATAGATGTCGACCGGCACCACTTGGTCGGCACCTTGGACAATCGCGTAGTTGTTGTACACCCCGCCCGAGGACGCGCAGGCGCCCATGCTGATCACCCACTTCGGGTCGGGCATCTGGTCGTAAATCTGGCGGAGCACCGGGGCCATCTTCTTGCTCAGCCGGCCCGCGATGATCATCACGTCGGCCTGCCGCGGGGTCGCCCGGAACGCCTCGGAACCAAACCGGGCCAAGTCGAACCGCGAGGCGACCGTCGCCATCATCTCGATGGCACAGCAGGCCAAGCCGAACGTCAGCGGCCACAGGGCGTTGGCCCGGGCTTGGTTAAAGAGAGTGTCCAGGGTGGTGACGACGACCGCCCCGCCCTTTTCGGTGTCACCGATCACGGGGGTGCTGGAATCGTGCAGGACAAGGGTCTCGACGCGCTTGGGCATGGCCTGCCCCTGATTCTATCCGATCCTCAGGCGTCTCATTGGCAAGGTCTGCCGTGGCGGTACTTCACTACGCCCCATTCCGGGGCCCGCTGACCCGCCATACTGGACGGCTAGATGCGGTTAGAGACCGTGGTCCGGCGGATCGCCGGACAAGACGCCTTGGCCCAAGTCGGTTCGGGGGAATCCCTGAAGGTGATGTGGACCTCGCTCTGCAGCGAGGCCCGTCCTGCCGTCGTGTCCGCTATTCTGTCTAATTTAGGCGGCCCAACCCTTATCATAGCAGCAAACTACGACCGAGCCCTCCAATGGCAGGCAAGGCTCGGCCTCTACGGCATTCCCCGCGACGAGATCCTTTTGTTGCCCAGCGGCCAGTCCGCCTTGTTCGAGGACTCCGCGCCCGAGACCGTCGCGCTCAGCGACCGGATCGGCGCCCTGCGCGCCCTTGCCCAAGGTGGCCGGTGCGTGGTGATCGCCACGCCTCAAGCCGCGTTGGAGCGCACGCTTCCACTCGAAGTTTTGCAAGACAGCTTCATTGAACTCAGCGTCGGATCGACCGCCGACGTCATGGGGGTGGTGGACGGCTTGGCCCAGATGGGCTACGAGCCCAGCGAGCCGGTGCGGGTGCCCGGACAGTACAGCCGGCGGGGCGGCATCATCGACGTCTTTGCCATGGGAGGTGACCGGCCCGTCCGGGTCGAGTTCTTCGACGACCAGGTGGAGAGCCTGCGCTACTTCGACCCCATCAGCCAGCGCAGCCTGGCCGACGTGGAGCGGCTGGTCGTCGCGCCGAGCCGGGAGACCGTCTTGCCGACCGCGGGCTCGGGCATTGAGGAGATGGTCGAACGGGCGGTGGCGATGGAGGCGGCCGAGCTACCAGCCGAGGCGGCGCGCACCCTGGAAGACGCGGTCAGGGGTGATCTTCGCGCCATCCGCCAGCGCGTCCACTTCGACCGTCTCGACCTCTATCGCCCGCTCGTCCAGCCGGACTCTGGGTGCGCCGTGGACATTTTGGGCGACGACGGACTGCTTGTCCTGGACGAGCCGATCGAACTGGACGCGGTGGCGACCCGGGCGGAGGAAGAGTTGCGCGGTGCCCTTGAGGCCCGGACCAAGCGGGGCGAGATCCTCAAGGCGACGCCGAACGACTATGTCGTCGGGGTCGAGCGGTTCGGCGGGGCACGCCGGGTCGTGGCCCTGAGTGGAATGGACGGGGCGCCGTCCTGGTGGGAGCAGGACGAGGTCCACGAATGGGGGGCACAGTCGTTGCAGCCGTACCGTGGTCAGGCCGTCGCCTTGACCCAAGCGCTCAAGAACTGGATTGACGAGGGTCTGACGGTCGTGCTGGCCACCGACCAGCCGATGCGCGCGAAGAGTGTGCTGGGCCAGGTCGAGATCTATCCCGTGGAACTCGACGAGGCCGACGACCCGTGGCGGCCCGGTGTCGTGATGACCGAAGGGAACCCCGCTGGCGGGTTCATTCTGCCCGGCCTCGGATTCGCCGTCTTGACCGACCACGAAGTTTTCGGTGTCGGTCGATTGAAGCTTGCCCAACGCAAGTTCAGCGACGGTGTCCCGGTGGCGACCGTCCTCGACCTCAAGCCTGGCGACTATGTCGTCCACATCAACTTCGGTATCGGCGTCTACCAGGGCCTCGTGCGCCGGGTTGTGGAGGGCGTCGAGAAGGAGTTCCTCCACATCGAGTACAAGGCTCCTGACCGCCTGTTTGTGCCGGCGGACCAGTTGGACCGGGTCCAGAAATACATGGCACCGGGCGACGCCGTCCCCAAGGTCAACCGGCTGACAGGAGGTGACTGGCAAAAGGCCGTGGGAAAAGCACGGTCAGAGGCCCGGGAATTCGCCCGTGACCTCATCAAGCTCTACGCCCAGCGCAAGGCCGTCGAACGGCCGAGCTACGGGCCGGACTCTCCGTGGCAGGTGGAGATGGAGCAGACGTTCCCGTGGCAAGAGACCCCGAGCCAAATGTCGGCGATCAAGGACGTCAAGCGCGACCTGCAGACCGACTACCCGATGGACCGGCTTGTGTGCGGTGACGTCGGCTTCGGGAAGACCGAAGTCGCCGTGCGTGCCGCCTTCAAGGTGGCCCAAGCCGGGAGGCAGGTCGCCGTCCTGTGCCCGACCACGATCCTGAGCGAGCAGCACTACCGCAACTTTACGGAGCGGCTGGCCGCGTTTCCGACCCGCCTCGCTCTGCTCAACCGGTTCACCCATGCCAAGGAACGAGCGAAGATCCTGCGCGATGTGGAGAAGGGCGAGGTCGACATCTTGCTCGGCACCCACGCCCTCCTCAGCGACGAGCTGAAATTCAAAGACTTGGGCATGTTGATCATCGACGAGGAGCAGAAGTTCGGGGTGAAGCACAAGGAGGCGCTGAAGCAGATGCGCGTCAACGTGGACGTCCTGAGCATGTCGGCCACGCCGATCCCGCGGACTCTGAGCATGGCGATGATGAACATCCGCGAGATGAGCCTGATCAACGACCCCCCGCCGGGGCGGCTGCCGGTCAGAACCTTTGTGAGGCCTTACTCGGGAGAGGTGGTCCGCGAGGCACTCCTGCGCGAATTGGCCCGGGGCGGCCAAATCTACTATGTTTATAACCGTGTCGAGGGCATCTATCATATAGCCGAGAGGCTGCGCCAGTTGGTGCCGACAGCGACGATCGCAGTGGCCCACGGGCAGATGCACGAGAAGGAGTTGGAGCCGGTGATGGTCGGCTTCATCAAGGGCGAGATCGACATCCTTGTGTCGACCACGATCGTCGAGAACGGCCTGGACATCCCCAACGCCAACACGCTGATCGTCGACAATGCCGACTTTTTCGGCCTTTCCCAACTCTATCAATTGCGGGGGCGTGTCGGACGAAGCGACCGCCAAGCCTATGCCTATATGCTTTATCAGGGGGCGAAGAGTCTCACGGAAAACGCCACGGGCCGCCTGCAGGCTTTGGCTGAGTTCAGCCACTTAGGGAGTGGCTATTCGCTTGCCTACCGCGACTTGCAGATCCGTGGGGCGGGTGACATGCTCGGGGCGAAGCAGAGCGGACAGATGATGGCGGTCGGATACGACCTCTACACCCAACTGATCGAAAGCGAAGTCCAGTTTCTCAAGACCTATGCGGACGGTGACCCTGCCGACGCGTTGCTCGACCCCTTGGCCGGGCTTGAGCCATTGCCAAGCTTCGACCTTCCCGTCCGCGCCCTGATCCCGGAATCTTACGTGGACGACCAAGGCCAACGGCTCTACTACTACCAAAAGTTGATGTCTTGCCGCGACGGTGCGCAACTCGAAGCGACTCGGGAGGAGATGGAAGACCGGTATGGCCATATGCCTGCCGAAGTCCACGCCGCGGTCAAGGTCATGCGGTTACGGCTGGCCGCACGGGAATTGAAGATTGAGAAGGTCGATGGCAATCAAGGTCGCCTTGCCGTGACGTTCCGCGGTGGCCCACCGCATCCGCGTGTCGTACCCATAATGCAACAACGGCACCGTGAGGTTTACCTGAGTCAAGACCGGTTGATCTGGCCGTTTAGCACCGACGCGGTCACCGTCGCAGAGACATTGGTCACCGAACTCAAAGACATCAATGAGCTGCTCGAAAAGCAGCGCGAGAGCCTCTTGGCAAACCGATAAACCCACAAGGACAATTACTGGTTATCGTGGGCATCAGGTAAACGGACTGGGCCCAAGTCTTCATTACTTCATCAATACTTGGTCTGTTTCGGCGACTCCCCGTCGAAAGGAGATTCTTGTGAATAAAAACACCCTTGTTGCCGCCTTGGCGGCTGTGATGATGACGACGATGGCCCACGCCTCGGACACGATCTATTCGAACGCCGCCGGTGGCGACGCGTTCACGAACGCCGGCTCGTCCGCCGCCAACCTCTTGCTGACCCACACCGGCTCTGCCGGCGAGGTCTTCACCTACCGCGAGACCAAGAACAACGGCCTGGTCGGTGTGAACACGGTCAACCCACGCTCTGGCAACGGCTCCGTCCAGATCAAGCTCGACGGGACGCCGGGCGGCAAGTCCGAGATCGCCATGAGTGCCGACTTCTCCGGGGCCGGCGACAGCCTTGGCGTGCTCGGTGGCATCGACGAGTTGAGTTCGTTCAAGACCGACGCGCTGACCAACTCTTCGTCGGTCGCCGGACAGGCTCCGATTGTCCGCCTCGAGCTGTTCAGCTTCGATGACGGTGGTTCGTCGAGCTACGGCCAGCTCATTTATGACACCAGCTGGGCGGGTAACGACCCGGCGTTCACGTTTGGTTCGTGGACGACCCTGGACTTCCTCGGCAACGCGAACGACTTCTACTTCCGTGGGACAAGTGGGCTCGCCTCCCGCTATGGCGCGGCCGAGATGTCGCTCAGCCAGTGGCTGACCACGCTGAACGGCAAGGGCTACGGCGTTTTGAGCATGAACGCGGGCATGGGCACGGCGGACATGACCTACGACGGTGCCGTCGACAACTTTGGCCTCGGGTTCGGCGGTAACGACAAGGTCTACAACTTTGAATCCGTTCCGGAGCCGTTCTCCATGGTCGGTCTGGCGTCGGTCGGCCTTCTGGCCCTCCGCCGCAAGGCCAAGAAGGCGTAAAGGTTCTCCAGCGGAGCGCCATCCATACGACGAGGGCGGGCCCGGCATCGACCGGGCCCGTCCAATCTTTTTGTGCGCCCGGGATTGACCGTCCGGAATGAAGCGCCGATAATTGCCACAGGATGGCGCGGAGGGCGTTTACCTTGGTCGAGTTGCTGGTCGTGATCGCGATCGTCGCGATCTTGGCGGCGTTCCTGTTCCCCGTGTTTGTCAGCGCGCGCAACGCCGCTTACCAGATGTCGGCCAGTCGGTCGTCGAAGGACGTCATGTCGGCAATGTCGCTCTACTTGGGAGACTGCGACGACGTGTTCCCCCTCGCCATGTACATGCAGCCGGACGGGTTGATGACGTGGTTTGGCAAGGGAAACCTGTCGGGCGACAGCAAGTTCGACACGACCAAAGGGGTTCTCAGCGCCTACATCAAGGGGCACATGGGCGGTGACCACGCCCTGATGGCCAAGCCCTATCTGGGTGACGACGTCGGGCTTGGCTACAACTACGGCGTCATCGGCAGCGACTTTCACATCACGGGCGACTACAGCCAGTTTCCCAATTGCAAGGGCGCGGCACGGGGCACCGAGCTCAGCGACCCCTCGCAGACCATCGTCCTCGCCACAAGTGCGTTCTACAACGCCCGGTGGCTGACCGACGGCGACGGTCAGAAGTACCAGTTCAACTTCATCGACCCGCCGAGCGCTTGGCACGGCAACCCGAACGTGGACTTCCGTCACATGGGCAAGTTGGTCGTGGACGAGTCGGCCCGGCAGGTCTCACCGACCGGTAACGCGATCGTGGCCAACGCAGACACCAGCGTCCGGGTGATGCCGGTGGGCGCGTTCAAAGAAGAGATGTTCTGGCGCCTGCGCCAGCCTTGACCGCCTGACCGGTCAAGGTCGGCGAAGGCCCGCCATATTGCCGTCCCCGCAAGACGGCCAGACCGGGAATGCCTCGAATAAGGACGCACGGAAGCGGGGGAACACCTGACCCCGAAGACACCGACGCCAGAGAGCCCCAAAAGAGAGGAGCAAGCCCGACACCTACTCCCGCTCCGTGCCGTCCTGAAAGGTGGCAGCTATGGCATCCGAGCAGCAAGCCCGCCCCGCCGACGTCAACGAAATCCTGATGGAGATGACCCAGTTCATGGCCACCCTGGCCTGGCAAAAAATGGGACTTCAACCGGACATGGTGACCGGAAAGATTGAGAAAGACATCCGCCAGGCAAAGTTGGCTGTGGACGTCGCCACGTCTCTGTCCAGCCACCTAGAAGCGCAACTCGACGACGACGACAAGCGCCAGATCCGGAACATGGTCAGTGACCTACGGATCAACTACGTCCAGCAAGCCGGGGAGAGTGGGTCGTGAACCCGGCGACTTCCCATGCCGGGCAGCATGACCGGTTGGTCGCGTTCTTGTCCCAATATTCCGAACTTGTCGAGGTCATCCGTGACGCCGTCCACTACGGGCCGACGCCGAGCCTTGAAGGGCGGTACGCCGACTTGCGGGCCTGGTTGCAGGCCCACTACAGTGACCTGCGTCCGCTGATCGACGCCCACTTGGCGCCGGCGGGTGACCCGACCGGCCTTGCCGGGGCCAGACTGGACCCGTTCGAGGGGGTGTGGGGGGTTCCGACCCTGGACAACCTCGTCACGGTGCGCAGCGACCTGATGGCCAGGCTCGACTGGACGCGGCGGGCTGTCGAAGCGTCGGTGAGCGGGCCGCAACCCGTCCACTAGGGATGTAGAATGGGGCGCGATGCGGCGCCCTTGGCACGATGTCGATTTCTCCGCGGTGGTCGCTTGTTGGCGGAGGTTCTATCCCGAGCGCTACTGGGTCGACGAAGAGTTGGTCCGCCGCCAGACCATCGACCACCCTCTGTTCGATTGGGGGGCTTCAAGTATCGAAGTGGAAGGGGACCGTGTCGTCGCCTTCCTCGCCGCCAAGCAGACGGCGGCGTCGCTTTTCAAAGGCCCGAACCCCGACCAAGCCCATATCAATGCGATGGGGTTCGACGACCCCGTCCGTATGGTCGATCTGATGGCCTGGATGAAGTCCACTCTGCGCCAGCGCGGGGTCGGCCGTATCGCCTTCGGCTCGGACCACGGCCATTTCTTTCCCGGAGTGCCCGAAGACTGCCCGCGCCTCGTGTCGTTCCTCGAGGTCGAAGGCTTTGACTTCTCGGGAGTGGCCTACGATGTCGAGCGGGACATGAAGGATTACGTCACCCCAGACTGGGCGGTCGAGCCCTTGGCGAGACCGGACGTGCGTGTATCCCCTTGCGCACCGGAAGATGTCGAAGACTTGGACACCTTCCTCCTGCGCGAGTTCCCCGGGCGCTGGCGGTACGACGTCATGGCCAAGGCGGCGGTCGAGCCGCACGAGGTCCTGTTGTTGTGGGTCGGGGACTCGGTGGAAGGCATGGCCTACACCCAGAGCTGGGAGTCGGCCAAACCCAACTCTGGGTGCGTGTGGCGGCACGACTTGGGTGACAAGTTCGGCGGGCTCGGCCCGATCGGGGTCAGCCAGCGCGTCCGCGGCCAGAGGCTCGGGCACGCCCTTCTCGGGGCCGGGTTGACCCATCTTCGCGACCGAGGGGTCGAGCGTTGCCTCATCGACTGGACCGGCTTGCTCGACTTCTATGGTGCCCACGGATTCGAGAAGGCACGCACCTATAACTACGCGTCGCTTGCCCTGGCCTGACCGACTTCGCCCGTCCCCGGTATCCTGTCGGGGCACATGAAGCTCCACGAGTACCAGTCCAAAGACCTCTTGGCCAAGTACGGCGTCCCTGTCCCCGGAGGACGCGTGACCAGCGACCCGACTGAGGCGACGGCGATCGCCCAAGAGTTCGGGGGCAAGGTCGTCGTGAAGGCGCAGGTGCTTATGGGCGGTCGCGGAAAGGCAGGCGGCGTCAAGCTCTTTGACGACGCGGCGGCGGCGGGGGCGTTCACGAAGGAACTGATCGGCAAGAAGCTCGTCAGCATCCAGAACCCGGCCGGCATGGTCGTCGAAAAGGTGCTGGTCGCCGAGCAGATCGACATTGCCGAGGAGTACTACCTCTCGGTCCTCCTTGACCGGGCGGTGCAAAAGCTGGTCGTCATGATCAGCAAAGAGGGTGGGATGGAGATCGAGGAGGTCGCCGCGACCAAGCCGGAGGCCATCGTCCGGCTTCACGTGGACCCGGCCTGGGGCTTGGCCGATTTCGAGGTGCGCGACGCGGTGCGCCGCGCCAACATCCCCGCTCCGGCCCAGAGGCAGATGGTCGCGATGATCAAGGGCCTCGTCCGGGCATACATCGAGAGCGACGCCGACTTGGTGGAGATCAACCCGGTGGCCCTGACACCGGACGGCAAACTGATCGCCGCCGACGCCAAGGTCAGCATCGATGAGAACGCCCTCTACCGCCACGCCGAGTACGAAGAGACCAAAGACGCCAGTGCTGAAGACCCCATCGAGGCCGAGGCGGCCCGCCGGGGCATCGCATACGTCCGGCTGCCGGGGGACATCGGCATCATCGGCAACGGCGCCGGCTTGGTCATGTGCTCGCTGGACGAGGTGACCAAGGCCGGCGGACGACCGGCGGACTTTTTGGACGTCGGAGGCGGGGCGCAGGCCGACCGGGTCAAAGCGTGTGTCGAACTCGTCCTTATGGACCCCGGCATCAAGGGCCTGTTGATCAACATTTTCGGCGGCATCACCCGGGGTGACCAAGTCGCCCAGGGCATCCTTGACGCCCTTTCGGAACTGGACGTCAAGATCCCCGTGGTCGCCCGCGTCGAGGGCACTGGCGCCGACAAGGCGCTGAAGCTCCTTGAGCCCACCGACATCATTGGTGCGGCGACCATGCAGGAGGCGGCCGAAAAGGTCGTCGCCGCGGCGTACGCGTAGCCTCGCACCGGCCGGGCTCGTGCACAATGGGCCATGGACTTGAGCAGGCGGGCGGTCTTGGCGGCAAGCCTGGCCGCCACCCCATTGGCGGCTTTGGCCTCGAAGGGGCCGAGGAAGCTGGTCCGCCCGCCCGCGCTCAAACCAGGTGACTCCGTGGCCTTGATCGCGCCGGCCTCGACCATGCCCGACGCGGCCGAGGTCGAGAGTGCCCGGCAGTTCGTCTTTTCATTAGGTTTCCGACCGGTCTTCGGCCTTCACGCGACCAAGACATGGGGGTACCTCGCGGGTACCGACGAAGAACGTGCGGCCGACCTGAACTGGGCGCTGCGGGACCCGTCAGTCGACGGGATCATGTGCCTCCGGGGCGGGTACGGAGCGATGCGGTTCTTGCCGTCCATCGATTACGAGGCGGCGAGAGCCCACCCGAAGGTGTTTATCGGATACAGTGACATCACCGCCCTCCTTGTCGCCATCACCCAAAAGGCAGGGGTCGTCACGTTCCACGGCCCGGTGGGCACATCGTCCGTCAGTGAATTCTCCACCAATTGGATGATGCGCGCGCTTACTCAGCCAAGGCCCTTGGGAACATACACCCAGCCGGACCCTGCCAAGGCGGGGAAGGGTGATTTTGAATTGGTGACCGTGCACGGGGGCAAGGCGTCGGGCCCGCTTGTCGGCGGAAACCTCACCCTCCTGTCTTGTCTGATGGGCACGCCCTACGCCCCGGACATCGCGGGCAAGATCTTGTTCATCGAGGAGGTGCAGGAAGCTCCCTACCGGATCGACCGCATGCTGACGCAGATGTGGCTTTCCGGCGACCTTCAAAAGGTCCGCGGCGTCGCCTTGGGACAGTTCACCGACTGCGACTCACAGGAGCCCGGGTCATCCTGGAGAGTGAGGGATATCGTCGCCCTCCGCCTGAAGCCCTTGGGTGTCCCCGTCCTGTCGGGCCTGCCGATCGGCCATGTCAAGGACAAAATCACCTTGCCCCTGGGCGCCATGGCCCAACTTGACGCTGACGCCCAGACGCTGACTGTCCTCGAACCTGCCGTCAGCTAATCGACAAAGGTGACGAACCCCCAGTGCTCGGGGAGGTGCATGTCGATGATGCCTTGGGGAGACCAGACCCAGTTGTCCTCGCGCATATCGGGCTTCTTCACATACTTGCCGTCGACGATGTCGACCTGCCACTCGACACGGCTGAAATTGACGCGCCATGTGTCTCCACCATGTGGTGGAGTTGGCATGCCGCTCTGTTCCCGAAAGCAGTGCCAAGGAAAGGCGATCTCGACCCGCCAACCGGTGTCAATGTCGGTCGGGTTGTTGATGGTTCCGGCCACGTGGACGGCCGAGGAGGCGTAAGACTCCCAACTGTTGTCGGCGCTGCCGCCGTTGCGGTATGTTTTGTCCAAATACAGGTCCCACGTCGTGTTCAGGGCGTTGACCTCAAACTCAAAGTACCGCGCCCCGTCGCCGTCGGGGTCGATGAAGACCTCAAAGTCGTTGTCGTGGAAGATCACCGAGTCATGCAGGGTGAGGGTGCCCCAAACGTGGGGCTCTTCCATGGTCGCGGCGATGTAAAAGTAGTTGTCGTCCCATAACATCTTCGCCTGGGTGTGGAACCGGGGCAAGGGCTTCTTGTCACCCTCGATGTCGACGAACGCGTCAGTCCATGCGGCCGCCGCCCAGGCGGGGTCGTCGATGCGACCGTTGACCTCGACTGGCTTGTAGGCCCGCCGGCACTCATATCGTTTGGGTGGTGTCAACATCGCTCCTCTAAGAATATCTCACAAACCATGCACCGGATTCCGCCGCCGCCTTGCGACCAAATGGTGGGGAGTGGCGCACCGACCACGCGGGTGAAGAACGGCGAAAGTCGGCGACGCAAGGCGGCGTCGGCTTTGGGTGGTAGGGACCAGGAGCCGACAAGCATAGGCCCGTCAGACCCTCTCACTTCAAGCACGTTGCCGCAAAACGCCCGGGCCTCTTGGTCGGATATCTCGACGATCTCGTGGCCGGTTTGCCTCAGTTGACTGGCCACACGCTCTCGGTCTGCTGGCTCAAGCCAGTCGGCGCATATGACGGCGCAATCTGTGCCGACCGACAGGCACACGTTGGTGTGATAGACCGCGACTCCGTCGCAATTGGCTCGGAAGGGAACGAGTTCGTATTCCAACTCTCGGCACCATTCTCGGGCGACGCCGATGTCGGCACGCGAGCTCTCGCACATGTAGGCGAGACGGTTCACGCGGTCCAGGACCAGGCTGCCCGTGCCCTCTAGGGCGCGGCCTTCGTCCTCGTGACGGGTCAAATCGACCACACGGTTGACGGCAAAGGAAGAGTTTAGCCGGTCGATGATGTCCTCGCGCCGCTCGCGACGTCGGATCTGACTCAGCATAGGATAGACGACAACCGTGCCGTCCTCATGGGTTGTCAACCAATTGTTGGGAAAGACGGCGTCCGGCTTGACTGGAGTGGCGGTGTCGTCGACGACCACAAGCTTGACTCCGGCAGATTCAAGCTCTGCGACAGCGGCGTCGAACTCGGCGAGAGCATTGCTTGCTTTGCCGTTCTGGGTTTGGAATACGTTACTCGCGGCGGTCTCCGCGTTCCAACCGAACGAGGCCGGTCGGACCATGAGGAGCGTGTCAGTAGATTGACGAACCATAAGGTAAACGAATTAACGGAGAAGCTCGCAGTAGCAGGACTCGTAGTCGGAGACCCACCGGTCGTAGGTGAAGCGCTCGGTGTTCTTGGTGCCGGCGGCGACCCATTCGTCGCGGTTTTGGAGGCGGGCAAGGACGGCCGGCACACCCGACTCCACATCAGCGGGGTCGACAAGGACGGCGCTGTCTCCGGCGACTTCGCGCATTGGTTCCCGGTCGGACGTCACGACCGGGCACCCGCATGACTGGGCCTCGATGATCGGCAGGCCAAAGCCCTCGATGAACGATGGGAACAGAAGGGCGACGGCCCCGGAGTAGAGGGCCTCAACGGACTCCTTGGGCACCATGGAAAGGACGTGGACGTGCTGGTCCAGGCCCATCTCGGCGATAACGGCCGCCGCGTCATCGTCAAGGTACTTGCTAAGAATGACAAGGCGAAGGTCGCCCAGACTTGGAGAACTTCGCAGGGCGCCGAATATTTTGACAACCCCAGATTGGTTCTTGTATGGGCCCATTCCAATGTGGAAGACGTAGGGTGCCTCGGGTGGCACGCCATGGGACGTCAGGACGGCCTTAGTTTCCGTCGGCGTCCGCCGCACAAAGGTGCCGATCATCCCGTTCAGGATCTTACGGTGGTACTTTTTGTTTGGGACGAGGTTGTCGAGATCGATCCTCGTCTGCTCGCTGATCGAGACAAAGTTTGAGCACGCCCGCAGGCCGGACAAGATCATTTCCTGGAGCCGGTGGCCCGACTTCCCGATCTGCCAGGTGTCCAACTCGCCGAGGGCGACCCTGATGGCGAGAAGGTCGTGGATCGTGTACAGGTGGTTGAACTTGCTGACGACGGGGCCATAGAAGCCGTTCCCTTGGTCGATGACGTGGACGAGGTCGTATTGGGAAGCGGTCTGGGCCAATTGTCGCGGGAACAAGACCATCTTGTCGATGTAGCCCGCCCACTTCGCCAGGCGGCCTAGCGGCCTTCGGTTGACCCGGGCCGTCGGGCGGACGACGTCGGCAGGCCACCCACGGTCGACGAGGCCGGCATGCAAGCCCTTTAGGTAGCCCTGCATGCTGAACTGGTGGTCGGGCTCGTAGTTACCGACCAAGAGGACCCGGTGTTTGGTGGTGCTCACGCGTCAGGGTCTCCCGACCCTTCTCCCATTTCGGTCAGATAGGCGGTGTTCCCCAACAGCAGTTCTGCCCGTACTGGGTCGACCAAGACCTGGCGGGGCCGTGGTCCGTCGCGTTGTCCGACCACACCGCGCTCCTCCATCATGTCGAGCAACCGGCTCGCCCGTTGGAACCCGATCGAGAACTTACGTTGAATCATGGAGGTGGAGGCCTCGCCGCGCTCGACGACAAAGCGCACCGCCTGGGCCCAGAGGGGGTCGTCCTCTTGTTCGCGCATCTCGGCCTCCTTTTCCTCGATGACGATCTGGACCGGGTTCAACACGTAGTGGGGCTTTTCTTGCGCCCGCCAGAAGTCGCAGACGTCCTCGATCTCCTTTTCACTGACATAACACCCCTGGACACGGGTCGCTTTGGTGGCGTCGATGGGGAGGAAGAGCATGTCGCCCTTACCGATCAGCTTTTCTGCGCCAGCCTGGTCGAGGATGGTGCGCGAGTCGATCTGCGAGGACACGGCGAAGGCGATCCGCGACGAGATGTTGTTTTTGATCGTGCCGGTGATGACGTCGACGCTCGGCCGCTGGGTGGCGATGACCAGGTGGATCCCGGTGGCGCGGGCCAGCTGGGCCAAGCGGCAGATGCTCGTCTCGACCTCCGCGGCGGCCTGGATCATGAGGTCGGCCAACTCGTCGACGATCACGACGATGTAGCTGAGCTTTTCGTCGGGTCCAAACTTTGCGTTCCAACCGTCGATGTTGCGGACACCGGCCTCGCTGAACCGCTCGTAGCGGCGGTCCATCTCGCGCACGACCGCGCGGAGTACCCCCGGCGCTTCCTTGACGTCCTTCACCACCGGGCACATCAAGTGGGGTAGCCCCTCGAAGAATGTCATCTCGACCCGTTTGGGGTCGATCATCACGAGGCGCAACTCCCGGGGGGAGAGGCGCAAGATCAGGCTCATGATGATGGTGCCGAGGCAGATCGACTTGCCGCTGTTGGTCGCCCCACCGACGAGCAAGTGGGGCATCTTGGTCAGGTCGGTGTACTTGTGGGTGCCGCTGACGTCCTTGCCCAGGGCCACGGTCAGGCGGCTATTCTGGTCGTGGAACTCCAGGGTGTCCACCATTTCCCGGAGGGTCACCATCACCCGCTGGGCGTTCGGAACCTCGACACCGATGGCGCTTTTGCCCGGGATCGGGGCCTCCACGCGGACATGGCTTGCCGCCAAACCCATCGCGATGTTGTCGGCCAGAGCGGTGATCCGGTTGACCCGGATGCCGGGGCCCAGTTGGACCTCGTAGCGCGTGATCGTCGGGCCGTGGGCGACCTCGACGACGTTGGCCTCGATGTTGAACTGCTCCAGGGTGTCTTCCAGCACCTCGATGTTGCGCTGGATCTCCTTGGGGTCGCGCTTTGACTTGCCGCCGGGCTCGACGAGAAGACTCAGCGGCGGCAATTGGTAGCCGTCCCGGGGGGCGGGTGGATCAACCGCCAACTCGACCTGCTTGGTCGGCTCAGGGTCTTGGCGGAGTCCGTGCCGGCGGAGGGGTTTCTCTTCCGGGGCCTCCGGCTGTTCGGCGACCGACCCCTCCAGCATACGGACGGTGGCCCGTCGACGCGCCTCCTTCTGGTCTTCGTCGGGGAGGGCCTTCCTTTCGGGGTCAACGGCGGGCTTGGCGCGCAACTTGTCGATCGGCTTGCGTGCGGTGGCGGCCGCCCGGGCGACGAGCTCCCTGACCGGGTCCTCGATGCAGAGCAACGCCCCGACAAGGAGCAAGACGGTGTTGCCGACCCAGTGGGCCGGGCCGAGCAGCGTGTGCATGGCCCATGCCGCGGAGCCACCGAGGTAGCCGCCTCCAGTCGCGAGGGCCTCAGGGTCGAAGAAGTCGCCGTTTGTGTCGCGGGCAAAGAAGGCGAGCAGGCCAAGGAAGACGAGGAGGGTGCCCCAGAAGACGCGCTGGTACTGGAACGCGGCCCGGCCCATGACCAAGCACCCCCCAGCGAAGCCGAGGACAAACGGCACGGCCCACGCGCCTTGCCCGAAAAAGGTCCGGAACGCACCGGTCACCGAGTCACCGACCAAGCCGCCGCGTCCCAAGACGAGGGTGACCAAGACGACGAGCCCGACGGCGACAAGCCCGATCCCGACGAACTCGGCACGACGATGGGTGGCGATGTTCGGCTTCCGCCGAGTCGCCGAGACATCGACGACCGCCTTGCGGCTCTTCAGCCCTTCCGTGGGCATAACTTCAACATTTTAGCATGGTGGTCAATGAAGCTGGTCGACGAGCCCGACGGACGCCATGCACGTCAGCAAGGCGGTCCCGCCGTTGCTGACAAAGGGGAGCCAGAGGCCGATGACCGGGCCGATGTTGAGGACCATCGCCAAGTTGACGACGGTGTGAAAGGCCAGGAAAGCGAGGAGACCCCCGGCGACGAGCCGCCCCATCGGCTCGCGGCACCGGAAGCCGGTGTCCCATAACCGATAGAAAAAGACCATGAAAACGCCTAAAACCACAACAGAACCGATGAGGCCCATCTCTTCGCCAATGACGGAGAAGACAAAGTCGTTGTGCTGTTCAGGAATGTAGCGCCCCGCCTTTTGCTCGCCGCGGAGGTAACCGGTGCCGGTCACACCGCCCATTGCGATCGCCTTGACCGACTGGGCCGCCTGCCAGCCCTTTCCCTGGGTGTCACTGGTACCTCGGAGGATCTTGCCAAAGAACTCGTCCAGTTTGCCTTTGTGGTAGTCGCTGAACGAGCCGCTGACCATCGCGACACCCAGCAGGGCGAGGACGCAGGCGATCGAGGCGCCGATATGTTGCCAAGGAACCCCTGCATAGAGCGCGACGGCCAACCAGATGACCAACATGCAGGCCGCCCCGCCGTAGTGAGGTTGCAACATCAGCAGGACGACAAGCGGCGCGACGTGAAGGAACGAAAGGAAGAACGTCTTGAGAGACTTCACCTCGTCCTGGCGGGCGGCGAAGAAGGTGGACAGAGTCAGGACCAGGAGGACTTTGGACAAGTCTCCTGGCTGAAACTGTATTGAACCGACCTCGATCCACCGCTGGGCGCCCTTTGCGGAGTGGCCTCCGGCAAGGACGGCGGCGAGGAGCAGGATGTTCAGGACATAGAGCCCCTTGGACGACCACTGCCAAAACGACAACGGGATTCGGCGGAAGAGGTACCAGACGGCCACCCCCAACGCAGCGAAGACGCCCTGCCGGGCCGCGTTGTGAAATCCGGTCGCTTGGTCGATGCTGTGGATCGCGAGGATTCCGACGATGGTGAGGACTGCCGCCGACCCGACCAACCAGGGGTCGGCGAACCGACTCGGCTCCCGGCGGGTGATCGTGCCAAAGTCGGCCTGCACGGGGTTCAGCCCTCCGTGGGCTTGTCGCTCACGGCCCGTGGCTCACGGGTGGAGTTCAAGCCAAACTCGCGCTTCACGATCCCCTTGCCTGGGTCGAACCAGAAGCGCAGGCGACGCTTGGACTTCTCGGGTGCCCCACCGTCGAAGCTCAACTGGACCTCCACCAGGTAGGTGTTAAAGTGGCCCGCGGTGATGTTCAGCTCTTCGCGCTTGGCTTTGATCTCGGCCTCGGCGGGATACGAGCCGTCGCCCATGCGGATCTTGCCGCTCCAAGTCCAGGGAGAATCGCTCTGGAGGGGGTAGTGCACCAGCGGCAACGGGGGGTCGTACTTCTCGGCCTCTGTGCCGACAAAGCGGAACCCAGACTTGTCGTAGGTGTAGGTCTCCGTGCTCGTGGTCTCACCGTCGACCATGAGTTTGAGGGTGACGGTGTCGCCGGTGTCTTCGGTCTTGACGTCCACGGGGACGACGGACCCCTGGTAGATCAAGTTGCCTTTGGCAAACGAGGTCGCCTGGGGCTTCATCGTGTCGGCGGTCTGGGCGAGGGTCTCCACTTGCCCGGGAGCGCTGTTTTCCTCCGCCTTGGCTTTGGCGTTGTTGTACATCACGCACCCCGCCGTGATCACGACGGCGCAGGATGCGGTGACGAGGGCAGCGGCGGCTTTTCCCATGACGATGCTCATGCGTTTGTGTCGCCCATTGATACGAGCGTTCTCTTACTCGAATACTTCTCTTTGTTGACCGTCGTCGTCTGCTCCATCTCGACTAGGCCGATTCCCTTGCCATAGACCGACCTTTGGACGGATTTGATGGGGGGCTCGCCGGCCGCGCCGTAGATGACGTCGAGGGTCACCTCGACGCAGTCCACGTCCTTACCCAAGACCTTTCGCTTACCAATTGGCCGAGACGTGCCCTTCAGGACCATGTCGGCCACCGTCTTCATAAACTCCGTCTTACCGGCGAACTCCCAGGTGGTCCGCTTGTCATCGACCTTGAGCACCGGGTACTGGTACGTCGTGGCCTCGCGGACGACTTGGTCGTCGACTTCCTTCTTGATGTAACTCTTGAAGATGACGAAGACGGTGTCGCCCTCCACCAAGTAAAAGGTGGGTTCGCTGGTCCGTCCATGCGAGACGGTCGTGAACGGCGCGACTTCTTTGTCAAGGAGTTTGGTCGGTTTGCCGACCTTGTCGGTGAAGACTTCCTGAGACCGCCCTGTCTTCTCGCTGTACGTCCACGTCGTCCCGGGGACAGTGGGGAAGTATGCCGCAGCATCGCCGGCCACCAGCAAGGTGGACATCAGCGGAAGAAGGGCGGCCAGCATCGGAGACTTATCCCTGGGAGGTCAACTCGATCGTGCTCGTCCGGTCGCCGTCCTTGTCCTTGATGTTCAGGACCATTTTCACGACCCCGTAGCCGGGGGCGTACCAACTGGTGCCGTTGACACCGATCTTCTGGTCCTTGGTCAGGTTGCCGGTCGTTGTCGCGACGAAACAATCAAACTCGCCACCGGCCACCTTGATCTTTTCCTTGCGGACGACCTTGTTGGTCATGTCGATCTTGATGTCCTTGCCGTCCATGCCCTTCACGGTCTCGTGGCTCGGCCACGAGACGTCCACGGCGAGTTTGGCGGGCAGCGCCAGCATCGGCGGGTCGATCGTCGTGGCGGCGGCGAAGGTGGAGTAGACGCCGTCCGGTTTCAGGATGACTTCGTCGTCGCCAAGGATCGAAAGGTCACCGTCACGCTTGATCGTGAAGGTGGGGTTGCCGTCATGCAGCCCCTTGTAGACCACCGACTGGGTGCCGGTCTTCTCGCCCAAGTTTGGCTGTTGGGTGAGTTTATAGGTCAGCGTCTTCTTGCAGTCCAAGCCGTAGTAGGTGTAGCCGTCGGTCTTCAGGTTCGCTGCGATGTCTTCGACCTTAGGGGTGGACGCGGGTGCTTCCGTCGCCGCGGTGGTCGCCGGCTTGTTGGTTTCCGGGTTCGGCGTGTTCGTGGCCGGCGGCTGGCAGCCGACCAAGCCGAACACCGCCAAAGACAGGGGGATCAGGCATTTGTTCATGGATCGATCACTTAGCAGTATGACTCTTCAGGCGGAAGATTTCCTTTCCGTTGAAGTCCTTCGTCGAGGTCTGTTGGACAAACCGGGCGAGGCCGACCTTGGGGACAAACCAGAGGGTCGCGCTCGTCACGAAGTCTTGGCCCTTGTAGCTGAACTTTGTGTTGGATTCGACGGTGACCGCCTCCATGGGGCCCTCTTCCGTGTCGATCCGTTCGGTCCCGCGGCACTTGTTCTGCACCTTCTGGTCGACAACGTCGGCACCGGTGGTCGGGGCCGGGCCCTTGAGGTCTTGGTTGAACGTCTCACCGTCTTTGACGGGGAACTTGCACAGCATCTGCGGCGGGGTGTACGCCGCTCTACGGTCGGTGCTGTTGATCTGATAGATACCGGACTTGTCGACTCTCCAGTCGCTGCTGTCCAGGTGTTTGGAGCCCTCCAGGATTTCCAGCGTCGCAATGGTCGCGTCACCCTCCTTGCGGCTCGCCGTGACCTTGAACGTCAGCTCTCGGGTGGCCGACCCGCCGTTCTGGGTGGATTGGACTTCGTAGACCCACTCGTTGCCGACGGACAACGGCCAGAGCTCGGCTTCGTTCCCGGGTGTCACCGTCATGTTCTTGACCTCGGGCGGCTTCTCGGGGACGTAGCCTCCGCCTCCTTGGGAGCATCCTCCCAGGGCGACGGCGGCGATGGCAATGAAGGGCAGACGGCGGTTGATCATGTTTTCTTGGTGTTCGGCAGGGAGTTGATGAAGTCGGCGGCTTCCTTCGCCAGGCTTTCATTGGGAAGCTGTTTGATGGTGATTTCGTTGGACGAGAGTTCCGTGTTGATCTTCGGCGCGGCGAGCGGTATCCCGTTGACGACGAACATCAGGTGGAACGCCTGGTGGCCATGACTGTACTTCCACAGGCGCATCCGGCCGTCGTCGGTCAGTTGGATAGTGAGGTCGGCGAAGGTTTTGCCGTCGTTGCTTTGGTAGGTGCGCACCGTGGCACCTTTCACCTGCTGGTCGTTGAGCAGCACCTTGGAAATCTTCAGGAGTTCCTGGGGCTTTTCCGCCCACGTCGCCGTCCGGGAGGCGCCGATCTTGGTGGCCAGGGCTTTGGCGACGTCCTCCCGAGGCGTCCGCTTTTCCATAAGCCCGATCGCGGCGTCCCGGTACCAGGCCGTGATCATCTCCGGCGGTGGGTTGAACTTCTCGTTGATGCGCTTCTGGATGTCGGTGGCGAACTTGCTCATGTACGCCTCCTGGACCATCGCGGTCAACTCGGACTCTTTCCCTTCGAGCGGGACCCTCACCTTCACCGGGATGTCGAGGACGATGCCGTTGAGCAAGGTGCGTAGCCGCAAGGTGTCGGGCGGCGTCCCGTCGAGGCCGATGTGAAGGTCGCTCTCCAGGCGCTGGCGAAGGGCGGCGTCGCCCTTCAGGGCCTTGTCGATGTCCGCGGCCTTCCATTCGACCCTGGTGGCGGGCAAGTCGTCCTCGCGCAGGTCGTTCATCGCCATGACGAGGTAGCCGAGGTCCTTTTCGTCGCCGCGCAGAGAACCGAGAAACTCTTTGATGGGGATCCGGTGCAGCCCGCTGGCGTCCGATTCCATCGAACTCGACTTACCGGTGCCGTGATTGGTCACCTCGGCCAACTGGGCGACCTCGTTGGCCACGATGATCTTGTACCGGGAGCCCCCTTCAATGCCGACCAACGTGACGCTTCCCGGGGTGATCGGCGTCGGGTTGTACCCGTTGACCTGGACGTCGCCCCAAGCGCGCCACCCGTAATACACTCCTGCCGACAACAGGAGCGCCATGGTGACCACCTTCAACGAGGCCCGGGTCGAGGCATTGAGCTTCATGATAGGGTGACGACCGTCACAAGAGCTAACGAGTGTACCGGCCCGGTCGGTTCCCCGCCTGGCCCGTTCAGTCCGTCGGGTTGAAGTTCCGGTAGGTCCGCCCGGCCCCGTAGAGGCAACCGGCGGTCAGGGCCGAGACGACCGGCATGACGACGATGGCGGCGAGCCAATAGTTGACCGTGGCGAGGAAGCCGTAGCCGATCGCCGACCCATAGATGACGAAGGTGAGACCCAATCCCTGGACCAGCCTCCTGAACGTGTTCTGGGCGGGGTCGGCCATGTCGGGAAGGAGGATCGCGAGGAACAGGGACGCGACCGACGCGAACGCGCACATCACCACCATGGTCAGCCACGTAGGGAGGACTGTCACCCAAAGGTGGGGGAGCCAGACACACATGCCGCAGAGGGAGACCAGGCCGACGACGGCGGCGGGCACGACCTTGCTGAACGCCTCGACAAAGATGAGCCGTCCCGTCTTGAGCGGGAGGGGCCGGAGCAGTTCGCCCTTCTTCAAGAACTCTCGGAACCCGACCTGGCTCTGGCCCGAGACGACCATCGGGCTCATGAGGAGCAAGACCGAAGGCAAGATCACGTAGAGCTTGGGTTCAGCCCGGCCAAGCGAACTGAGGAAGTAGGAGAGGTAGACGAACACGGCGGGCACAATCAATGCCGCGAACAGCACACCACCGGCCGACCGGGAAAGAATGACGACCTCCTTCCACCAAAAGGCCATGTCGCCGGTGACCCGGAGCGAACTTAGCCACCCAATGTTCCGGGCCTTGAGCTTGCCCGACCGGGCCCGTTGCATGTTCACCTGCCCCTGGGCGTCCCCGGAGCGGCGGTTCTTGATCTCGGCACGGGTCACCGCGACTCGCGAGGCCACCTCATACACCTTGGGCGCGCGCCACAGCATCACGGCAAAACCCGAGACGGCCATCAGGACGAGAAAGGCGAAGCCCGCCACTGCGCCGCCCATGTCCTGGGTCAGAGGGAACGCACCGAACTTGATCGCGGCCACCGCAGGGTAGAGCACAAGCTGGACGTCGGGGGCCCGGGACAAGGCGACGAGCCCCGCGCCGGGGTCGTCAGTCTTCAGGACCTGGGCGGCGCGATAGACCAGCACGGCCAGGTAGGCCAAGGCCCCCAACGAACAAGCCCAACTCGCCGCCGTCCGCAGTCGCATGGGGCGCTGGTCGCTCTCGGTCCACAGGAGGGCCGTCGCGTAGCGCCAAGCGGCCCAGGCCAGTTGCATCAGCAGGTAGGCCAGGGTCGCCGTCTTGAACGCGGTCGAGAGCGCGGCAAAGTCCAATTGCCCCATCCCCCCCGAGCGGGTGATCCTCGCAAAGGGCCGCGCGGCGAAGAGGAGCATCAACAGGGGCCAGAGGAGCCGGGCCAGGTAGCCCTTGGCGAAGTTCCACATCAAGTACAGCCGCGGGCTGATCGGAGTGGGGACAAGGACGTCGACCTCGGCCAGTTGGAACGTCATGGGGGCCTGGAACAGGGTCAGGAGCGTCGACCAACTGACGAAGCCCAGGAAGCAAAAGCCAAGGGTGACGAGCAGGTCGGCCGCCCCGGCCCCGACGTGGGGGGCGAACATGCCGACCGAACTTGGCCCGGTGGACACCCCGAGGAACACCCGGCTGAGCCACCACACCTGCATGGCGACAAAGAAGACCGTCGCCAAGGCACGCACCGGCGTCTGGAACGACCGCCTGACCCCGTTGACGATGGAGCGCCTAGCGAGGAAGAGGAGGGGCTTCATGGGGCTGGGTCAAGGAAAGGAAGAGCTGTTCAAGGTCGGCCCCCTGCATCTGGCTGAGGTTGCGGAGTTCGTCGACGGTCCCCTGGGCGACCATCTTGCCTTTGCTCATGATGACGACCCGGTCGCACAGCTTTTCCGCGACGTCGAGCAGGTGGGTGGAGACGAGGTAGGAGCAGCCTTGCTCGCGACCCCGGGCCATCTCGGTCTTGAACTCGGCGACCCCGGCCGGGTCGACCCCGATGATCGGCTCGTCGAAGAGGAAGACGTTCGCGTCGTGGACCATCGCACAGGCGATGCTGAGCTTCTGCCGCATGCCCTTGCTGAGGGTCGCCACAAGTTCTTTGCGCTTGTCGGTCAGAGAGTATCGGGCCAACAGCCGGTCGATGTTCGACTCGTAGACGCTCAACGTGTCGAAGCACATCGCGACAAAGCGGATGTGCTCTTCCACGGTGAGGAGCTCGTACAGGTTGGGCACCTCGGGCACGAAGGCCAGTCCCCGCTTAGCCTTGGCCATTTCCGTCTGCATGTCGTGGCCGTTGACCCGGATGTGCCCGGACGTCGGCTCGAGGATCGTCGTGATGCACCGCATCAGGGTCGTCTTTCCCGCGCCGTTAGGGCCGAGCAGGCCGACGATCTCGCCAGGGCCGACGCTGAAACTGACGGAGTCCACCGCCCGTACGGTCTTGAAGACCTTGGTGACGCCGACGACTTCCAGCATGAGCCTGCTTTCTACCATCACGCGACCTTTTGCCACATGACTGGTCACGGGTACGATGCGCCCTTGATGAGGGTTGCCGAAGCCGCCGAAAGGGTCTATGGCGAGGTCGGGAAGGCGGTGGTCGGACAGACCAGGGCCGTCGAACAGGCGCTGGTCGCCGTGCTCGCCGACGGCCATGTCCTCCTCGAAGGAGTCCCGGGGCTCGCCAAGACGTTGCTCGTGCGGTGCTTGGCCAAGGTCATGGACCTTGAGTTCAAACGCGTCCAGTTCACGCCGGACCTGATGCCGAGTGACGTGGTAGGCACCAACGTTTTTGACCCGCGCACCGCCGAGTTCTCGTTGCGGCAGGGCCCGATCTTCACCGCCGTCCTTCTGGCGGACGAGATCAACCGAACCCCGCCAAAGACTCAAGCGGCGTTGCTGGAGGCGATGGAAGAGAGGCAGGCGACCATCGACGGCACGGCCTACCGCCTGCCGTTCCCGTTCCTCGTCTTTGCCACCCAGAACCCCGTCGAGTTCGAGGGGACATACCCCTTGCCCGAGGCCCAGCAAGACCGCTTCATGCTCAAGGTGGTCATGGAGTATCCGCCTGCCGGGGCCGAAATCGACGTGCTCCGCCGGTTCCACCAGGGCTTCCGCTCCCAAAGCCTCGACGCGGCCGGGTTGACCCCGGTCATCGACGAGGCCACACTCAAGGCGCTTCGGGCCGAGGTGTCCGCGGTGACCGTCGAAGACAAGATCCTCAGCTACATCTACGAGATCGTCAGCGCGACCCGGGCGAGCCACGACATCCTCGTCGGAGCGTCGCCGCGTGCCGGCCTGGCCCTGGTCTCGTGTGGCAAGGCGGTCGCCGCCGTGCGGGGCCGCGACTTCGTGATCCCCGACGACGTCAAGGAACTGGCCGTCCCGGTCTTGCGGCACCGCATCATGCTCCGCCCCGAGGCCGAGATCGAGGGCCTGCGGGTGGACGACGTCTTGCGCCACCTAGTCGACGCCCAGGCCGTCCCGCGGTAGGTCATGGTCCGCGTCCTTTCGCTACGGCGGCAACGGCTTGGTGGTATGGCCACCTTGAGCTCCGCGTTGGCCCTTGCCCTTGAACCGCACGACGTCGAAATGGTCGTCGACGACGCGGACACGTGGATACCGGACAAGACGGGGTTCGGCACCGACCGCCAGGTGAGCAAGCTTGTCCGCGACGCCGCCCGGGGGTTTGACCTTGTCCATGCCTGGGGGTACCGCACCGCCTGGGCCTGCAGCGAGGCGTTCGGGCTCAACTTTCCCTGGGTCTACACCGCATACGACTGGCCTAAAACCACAAGCTCCCAGCTGATCGACCGGATGAACACCGCCCGGGCCGGGCTGGTGCCCACCCGCGCCCTGAAAAACTACCTCGACGACCACGACACGCTGAACCTGGAGTTGATCGACCCTGGCGTCGCCCCCCAGCACGTCGTCGAGACGAAGGAGGAGGCCCGCCGCCAGTTCGGGTTGCCGGAGGACCGACCCTTGGTCGCGGTGGTCGCCAAGTTTGACAAGGACTCGGGGATCGACGCCGTCGTCGCGGCGGTCCACGCGGTCGCCGACGACCATCCCGACATCGCCCTTGTGGTCGCGGGGAGCGGGCCCGACGCCGACCTGGTGGAACGCATGCACGACGGCGGGCGCGTCTTCGTCGTGCCCGGCACCGTCGAGACACCCAAGCTCCTCCGCGCCGCCGACCTCTTGGTCGTCGCCAAGCGTCGTGCCGCCTTCAGCATGGTCGCTCTGGAGGCCATGGCCGTCGGCACGCCCGTCTGCCTACGACGCCTGGGCGGGCTGCCCGACATGGGGGTGGAAGACCTCAGCATCGCCCTCTTCGACGACGACGAAGACCTGGCCGGCACTATCAGCAGCTTGTTCAACGCGCCCCATTACCTGGAGTCCCTTGCCGACTCGGCCCGAACCCGGGCGACCGATTGGTACGGAATCGACGAGTCGGCCTACCGGCACTCCCGCCTGTACAAAGAAGTCCTTGGCTAGGCTTTGGTCACTCGGCCCCGGTACCACGTCCGGGAACCACTGATCAATTTTTCAACGAAAAACGTCCCTCAACCGTGATTGTCGGGCCCCGTGGGAAGTCTAATAGAAGTGAGCGGGCACCACGGACGGTGGTAACGGAGGACGGGGTAGGGACGCCCCATCCGCTCCTTGAGCCCCCAGATTCCCGCAACACGGCTGGTGTGCGCCGTGTCTTCCCTGGCCGATTTTCAAGAGTGTGCTGGCAGTGGTAGTTTTCTTTTGCGCCCTCACCCTGGCCGACGGCCCCGCCCTGCAGATGGAGGCGGCCCGCCATTTGGGGGGTGTTTACACGCCCGACGTCACCGCGAAGGGCTATGTCCTGACGTCCGTGGAGAAGGGGGCAGACGACGGCCGGCCCGTCGTGCGCATGACCTATGTCAACCGGGCGCGGGCGGACAGTTTTGACCTCGTCGAGTACGTACCCATGCCGGGCAAGTCGCTCCAAGACGGTTGGAGCCGGGTGGTCGGTGTCAAGGCGGTCTCCGTGAACTCGATGCCGTCGGACACGTTAGTCCTCAGTCGCAAGAAAGGCGTCGACGTCGCGTTCCTTTCCGGCACATTCAGCCCGGGCACGGCGAACCGGCTTGTCGCCCGACTTGTCTGGCACAAGGTCACCCCCGCGGCTCAAACTTGATGCTGACCGAGTTGATGCAGTAGCGCTGGCCCGTCGGCGTCTGCGGCGCGTCGGCGAAGACATGGCCGAGGTGACCGCCGCACGCCTTGCAGGTCACCTCGGTCCGGTGCATCCCGTGGCTGTCGTCCTCGTGGTAGTCGATCGCGCCGGCATGGCTGGCGAAGAAACTCGGCCAACCGCAGCCCGAATGGAACTTCGTGCCGGATTCAAAGAGCACCGCGCCGCATCCGCGGCACACATAGGTGCCGTCGTCGGTCGTGTCCACATACTCGCCGCTGAAGGGCCGTTCCGTCCCCTTCTCGCGCAGGACATGGTATTCCTCGGGGGTCAGTTCGGCCCGCCAATCTTCTTCGGTCTTCCGGGTCTTGTCCATCGGTGTCGCTCCGGTCAGGCCCTGACGAGGTAGGGAGCCAGGCGGGCGTTGACCGCGTCCCAGTCGATCACCTTGAGGTAGGCGTCGATGTATTTGCCCCGGGCGGACTGGAAGTCCAGGTAGTAGGCGTGTTCGTAGACGTCCATGGCGAGGACCAGCACGTTGTTCCAGGCAGGGAAGGTGTCCTGGGAGTCACCGATGTAGTTGAAGAGGCGGCGTTCGGCAAGGTCGTAGCCCATGTACGCCCAGCCTCGACCGGCCAGACCGGTCGCGACCCAGTCGTGCTTCCAGTGGTCGAAATTGCCGTAGCTCTGTTCGATCAGGCTGGCGACGGCACCGGTCGCCTCGCCGCCCTTGCCGCCGATCGAGTCGAAATACACCTCGTGGTTCCGATAGCCACCGTAGGCGAAGGCGTAGTTGACCTTAAGCGACCGCATGACGCTGTACGTCTGGTTCGCTTTGGTCGGGTCCAAGTCCATCTCGTCGATGAGCTTTCGGAGCTCGTTCGTCTTGTTCGCGTACCCCTTCCACAGCCCCAGGTGGGCGTCATGGGTCGCCTTGGAAATACCGACTGCGGCCGTCGTGTAGACCTTGTCGGGAAGCTTGGCGGGGACGGGGACGGCGTGGATTTCGTTCATGTTGTGCCTCCTGCTGGGGTCTACCCCAGGGCGGTGGGGGAAAGCTGGAGAAAATCCCCGCACTGGACCGGAAAAACCGTCCTTTTGTTGTGCCCGCCCCCGGCCGATAGATGTAACCTACTCTCATGCGCGAACGACTGTTGCATGCCCTCCACATGGGCCCTCGCGTCGTGGAGCGGTTGCTCCGCGTTTTTCCCACCGACCGACTGGACGAGCGCATTGACGCCGACCGGTTCACGGCCCGAGAAGTCGTCGCCCACCTGGCCGACTACGAGCAAACCGTGCTCGACCGGATCCGGGTCGCCAACCTGAAGCCGGGCGCCGCGGTGCCCGCCTACGACCCCGACAGCCGGTGCAACGAACACCACTTTGCCGACAAGGAAGTCTTCCATGAGGCCGAGGTCTACGAGTCCCGCCGGGAAATGACGTTGGACTATCTGCGTGACATGAGCGACGAAGACCTGAAGAAGACCTTTGTCAATTCGGTCGGCGACACGGTGACAGTCGAGTCCTATGTCGTGCTCGTCTTGGGCCACGACCTGGAGCATATCGAGCAGATGAGCTCGTATCTCGCGACCGAAGTCGCCACCATCGTCTGACCGCACGTCGTCGCAAAGAAATGGCTGCCTCCCCAATGGAGAGGCAGCCTTTGTATTGACTGTTGGTGGGCTCAGCCGATCCGCCCGGCCAACCTTCCGAAAGATGCGGCGCCGCCGTACACGGCCGACCGGCCCAGGATCTCCTCGATGCGCAACAACTCGTTGTACTTGGCGACGCGGTCCGTCCGGTTGGGGGCGCCGGTCTTGATTTGGCCGCAGTTCGTCGCCACGGCCAGGTGGCTGATGGTGGCGTCCTCGGTCTCGCCGCTGCGGTGGCTCATGACGCTGGTGTAGCTCGCCTTCTTCGCCATCTCGACGGCGGCGAGGGTTTCGCTCAGGCTCCCGATCTGGTTCACCTTGACAAGGATGGAGTTCGCGGTGTGGCTGGCGATACCGCGCGACAGACGGTCGACGTTGGTGACAAAGAGGTCGTCTCCGACGAGTTGGACCTTGTCGCCGATGGCGTCGGTCAGGGCCTTCCACGTGTCCCAGTCTTCTTCGCTACAGCCGTCCTCGATGGAGATCACCGGGTACTTTTCGGCCAGCCCGACAAGGTAGTCGACCTGCTGCGGCCCGGTCTTGGCCGAGGTCGTTTTGTACACGTATTGGCCGTTCTCATAGAACTCAGTCGCGGCGCAGTCCATGCCCAACCACATCTGGTCCCCCGGCGTGTACCCCGCCTTCTGGATCGCCTCGACGATGTAGTCCAGGGCCAGCTCTTGAGACTCCAGGTTGGGAGCGAACCCGCCCTCGTCGCCGACGGCGGTGTTCAGACCCTTGTCATGAAGGACC
The DNA here is from genome assembly GCA_019638795.1 of Fimbriimonadaceae bacterium. Lineage (NCBI taxonomy): Bacteria > Bacillati > Armatimonadota > Fimbriimonadia > Fimbriimonadales > Fimbriimonadaceae > Fimbriimonadaceae bacterium. The sequence goes on from JAHBTB010000006.1 coordinate 181,309, forward strand.
TTCTTGAGGGTGTGGAACACCTCGGCGCCCGCCCGCAGGGCTTCGGAAAAACTCTCGAACTTGACGGGCAGGACCATGAACTCCTGAAAGTCGACGTTTGAGTCGGCGTGCTTCCCGCCGTTCAGGATGTTCATCATCGGCACGGGCAGCACCTTTGCGCTGACCCCGCCCACATAGCGGTAGAGCGGGAGGCCGAGCGACTCGGCCGTCGCTTTGGCACAGGCGAGGGAGACGCCAAGGATGGCGTTCGCCCCGAGGTTGCCCTTGTTCGGCGTGCCGTCGATCTCAAGGAGGAGCGCGTCGACCCCTTCCTGGTCGGCGGACTCAAAGTCGGCCAAGGCGTTGGCGACCTTCTCGTTGACGTTCTCGACGGCATTGAGCACGCCTTTGCCCATGTACCGCCTCTTGTCACCGTCGCGGAGTTCGACGGCCTCAAACTGGCCGGTGCTGGCGCCGCTCGGGACGGCGGCGCGGCCGACGGTGCCGTCCTCTAGGGTCACGTCGACTTCGACGGTGGGGTTGCCTCGGCTGTCAAGGATTTCGCGTGCGGTGATGTCGACGATGGCTGGCATAGGTTCCTCTTACGGGCAAATGTTACTGGGAACCCGGCGGTGCCTGTCGGGCCTGGCGTATGCGGGTACGCTCCAGATCAACCGCGATGCGCGAGAACTTTGTCCTCCACCGGTTGCACTCCCTGTCGGGGATCATCCCAGTCGGCTTCTACATGGTCCAGCACCTGACGCTGAACTCGTTCGCCCTCTTTGGGCCGGACCGGTTCAATGGGGTGATCGGGTTCTTCGCGTCGTTTCCGCCCCACATCTTGCTGGCGCTTGAAATCGGCGTGATCGCCATCCCATTGCTGTTCCACGCCGTCTATGGCCTCTTTATCGTCGCCAGGGCCGACCCGAACTACTCCCAGCCTGCGTACCGGTTCCGCGAGAACCGCTATTACACCTTGCAGCGCTGGTCGGGACTCGTCGCTTTCCTTTTCTTGTGCGCCCATGTCGCCACGACGACCCTTCGCGCCAAAGCCCAGGGGCACGAGGCGATCCGCTTCCATGCCATGGCCGATGCGATGGCGTGGCCCAACAACCTCTATCTCGGGTTGGTGTTCTATCTGGTCGGCGTCGCGGCGTGTAGCTACCACTTGGCCTACGGCATCTGGAACTTCTGCATCCGGTGGGGCATCACGGTCAATCCGAAGTCGCAGGAGGCGACCGGCAAGTTTTCCGCCGGGGCGTTCGTCGTCCTCACCCTCCTGGGCTGGAGCGCGTTGGCCGGCTTCCTGAACCCGCAGTACAAGTCTGAGCAAACGGTGGTCGAGCGGGGTCCTGGGGTCAGCCAGGCTCAGGTCCATTACGTGCCGTAGACAGGCGACCGGTCGGGGTTCAGGTCGCGGAGCCGGGGCAGGCGGGCGTCTTTGTCGCTGACCAAGACGTCCTTCAGCGGCCACTTGATCCCAAGGTCAGGGTCGTCCCAGGCGACACCGGCGTCGAATTCGGCGCGGTAGGGCGCGGTGCATTTGTAGGTGAACAGGGCGGGCCCCTTTGTCACGACGAAGCCGTGGGCAAACCCGGGGGGTACCCACAATTGGCGATGGTCTTCCGCGTCGAGTTCGACGCCGAACCACTGGCCGAAGGTCGGCGACCCCCGGCGGATGTCGACCGCGACGTCCCAGACCGCCCCTTCGACGACGCTGACGAGCTTGCCCTGGGGCTCGGGCCACTGATAATGGAGACCCCGGAGCACCCCGGGCGCCGAGCGCGACATGTTGTCCTGTACCCAGGGGCCGGTGATCCCGTGTCCGCGATAGCGCGGTTCGTTAAAGGTCTCGAGAAAGTAGCCCCGTGCGTCACCGAAGACCCGTGGCTCGACGACCAGGACGCCGGCCAAGGGCGTCTCGACGACGTTCAACCTGCCTCCTTGGCGACCCGGAGCAGATACTGTCCATAGGGGTTCTTGGCCATGGGCAGAGCCAGGGCCAGCAGCCGGTCGGTGTCGATCCAGCCCCGACGAAAGGCGATCTCTTCGGGGCAACAGACCATCTGGCCCTGCCGTTGTTCGATGGCGGCGACAAAGTTCGAGGCCTGGAGCATCGTGTCGTACGAGCCGGTGTCCAGCCAAGCGAATCCCCTCCCAAACGTCACCACGTCGAGGTCACCCTGCTCGAGGTACACCCGGTTCAAGTCGGTGATCTCCAGTTCACCCCGGGCCGACGGCTTCAGTTCCTTCGCGTGGCGGCAGACGTTGTGGTCATAAAAATAGAGTCCGGTGACGGCATAGTTGGACTTGGGTTGCGGTGGCTTTTCCTCCAGGGAGACGGCACGCCGCGCCGCGTCGAACTCGACGACGCCATACTGCTCCGGCTGGTCCACGTGATAGGCGAACACCGTCGCTCCGGACTCCTTGGCGTCGGCCCGGGCCAGGTGGTGGGTGAGGTCATGTCCGTAAAAGATGTTGTCGCCCAGGACAAGGGCGCTGGGGTCATTGCCGACAAACGCCTCGCCGATCAGAAACGCCTGGGCCAGTCCGCCGGGATGCGGCTGGACTTCGTAGCTGATGCGGACGCCCCACTGCGACCCGTCGGAAAGGAGACGCTGGAACGCGTCGTGGTCGTGGGGGGTGGTGATCACCAAGATGTCTTGGATCCCCGCGAGGAGCAGGACGCTCAAGGGGTAGTAGACCATCGGCTTGCTGTACACGGGGACGAGCTGTTTGCTGACCGCCCGGGTCATCGGGTACAGCCGGGTGCCGCTGCCGCCCGCGAGGACGATACCCTTACGCATGGGCCTCGCTTCGGTGTCCGTAGTTGGCCTCGATCCACTCGCGGTAGCTGCCCGAACGGACGCTGGCGACCCAGTCCGGGTTATGGACGTACCACTTCACCGTCTCGCGGATGCCTTCCTCGAAGGTCGTGGCCGGTTCCCAACCAAGCTCGTCGCGGAGCTTTGTGGCGTCGATGGCGTAGCGCCAGTCGTGGCCGGGCCGGTCTTGCACGTAGGTGATCAACTGGTCCAGTCCGGCTTGGCCCGTTTCTTCGCCGACGATCTGGCAGATCGTTCGGACAACCTCGATGTTACTGCGCTCGCTGTTCCCGCCGACGTTGTAGGTCTCGCCTGACCGTCCGCGGTGGGCGACCTCCCAGATCGCCCGGCAATGGTCGCCGACGTAAAGCCAGTCACGGACGTTCCTGCCCGTGCCGTACACCGGGATCGGCTTCCCCTCGACGCAGTTCAGCGTGACCAGGGGAATCAGTTTCTCGGGGTACTGGAACGGCCCGTAGTTGTTGCTGCAGTTTGTGACCCTGATATCAAGGCCGTAGGTGTGGCCGTAGGCGTGGACCAGGTGGTCGCTGGCCGCCTTGGTCGCACTGTAGGGGCTGCTCGGGTCATAGGGGGTCGTCTCCTTAAAGGCGCCGTCGTCACCCAGTGACCCGTACACCTCGTCGGTGCTGACGTGGTGGAAGACCCGCCCCGCTTTCTCGCCACCCCAGACCACCCGGCAGGTTTCCAGCAGGTTGAAGGTGCCGACGACGTTGGTCTCGACAAAGTCGCGGGGGCCTTTGATGCTCCGGTCGACGTGGGTCTCGGCGGCCAAGTGGACGACGAGCGTCGGCTGGTGTTCGTCGACCACGCGCAGGAGGCCGTCAAAGTCGCGCAGGTCTTGGTGGACAAAGACATAGTTGGCGCGAGACGCTGCCTTGTGGACGTTGAGCGGGTTTGCCGCGTAACCCAGGTTGTCCAGGTTGACGAACCGGCAGTCGGGGAACGCCCCGGTCGCCCAGTTGAGAAAGTTTGACCCGATGAACCCACATCCGCCGGTCACCAACACTGTCTGATTCATCTTGTTCGTCTCACTCATTCCAATGGGAAACCGTTGGCGCGGGCAGTTTGTGGCGAGGGACCAGGTCCATGGCCAAGGCCATGAGCCGGCTCTTGAGCGAGGTCTTCTGCTGGTCGGTGGGCAGCGGCTCACCGATCTCACCCAGTTTCTCCTTCACCGCGGCCAAGACCGCGTCCGCGCGGTCGGACTTGCCTGCGGAACGGAGCTTGCGTTCGTTGTCCAGCATCCGCTTGGCATGGACGCGATACCCCTCGCGACGCAGCCGGTCGACGTCCAGATCCGGCCAAACGGCCTGGGCCCTCGTCAGGCTGTCGTCGATGGGCAAGAAGTGCTCGGCCATCCACTGGTCGATCTCGTACTTGTCGAGGATCGACCGCGAAGTCATTGTTTCGTGGTACCGGTAGGCCGTCAGCGGCTCGTCCACGTAGCGCATGTCTCCCTGCATCACGACACGAAGGAGGAGCACCCAGTCTTGGGCCGTCTTGAGGGGGAGCGCGTCGAAACCGCCCGCGTCCCGAACGGCTTGCGTCCGGTAGAGGAGGGAAGGTGACCTGAACTGGTAAGTCGAGACATTGGCCTCGAAGACCGCCCGGCCCGTCCTTCTCCAGTCAGGCTTGCGAGGCCACGGGGCGCGGACACGGTCTTGCGAGTCCATGCGGGCGCACCGCACGGCCACGACGGCAAGGCCGGGATCTTCTTTCAACATCGCCGCCGTCCGCTCCAAAAAGGCCGGGTAGCAGTAGTCGTCGCCGTCGGTCCGGTAAAGGAACTCTCCAGTCGCCGCGTCGATGGCCCGTTGGTTGGTCTTGGAGATATGGAGGTTCTGCTCGTTGCGCAGCACCTTGACACGCGGGTCGTGCTTCGTCAGCCGGAGCAACTCTTCGTAGCTCCCGTCAGTGCTGCAGTCGTCGACGATCGTCCACTCCCAGTCCTGGAGGGTCTGGTTGAGGATCGACTCCACCCGCCGTGGCAAGTACGGCTTCTGGTTGTACACAGCAGTCGCGACGGAGACGATCGGCGGCATCATTCCCTCAAGTCGGCCCGTCGGCCTTGCAACTTCAGTTACCGTCAGGCCATGGTCGTCTGGATCGCCGTGACGACGTCCGCGACGCTCGGGAGGGCGGCGTACTCGTAAATGGGGTTGTATCCGATGTGCACGTCGTCTCGGCTGACGACCTGCGGCGCCGAATAGAGGTAGGAGAACCACTCGGGCTTTCCAATGATCTGGGACACCAGCGTGTGGGCGAAGCCACACGTCTTGGTGTCTTCCTGGACCACGACTAATCGACCGGTCTTCGACAGGGATCCGGCGACCATTTCGTAGTCGCACGGCACGATGCTCCTCAGGTCGATGATTTCGACATTCACCTCGCCGGCCAGTTGGTCGGCGGCTGCCTGGGCGATTTCAATCGTGTTGGCCCAAGCGACGACGGTCACGTCCGCACCCTCTCGCACCAGGCGGGCGGAACCAAACGGCACCGGCTCGACCTCGGTCACGTCCATGCGCTTGCGGAAGATGTGCTTGGGGACAAGGATGAAGCACGGGTCGTCGCTGTGGACGGCGGTCCAGAACAGCCCCGCCGCGTCGGCCGGCGTGCTCGGGACCGCGACCTTGATGCCGGGGACGTGGGCCAAAAAGGCCTCGTTGGCCTGGCTGTGCCAGAGCGAACCACCGGGAAGGTACGCGCCATACGGTGTGTAGACGACCATAGGCGTCTTCCAGTCCCCGAAAGTGCGCCACCGAAGGGTGCTGATGTTGGTCAGCAACTGGTTCCAGCCAGGGGCCATGAAATCGACGAACTGGATCTCAAAGACCGGCTTGTAACCGTAGGAACTCAGCCCGACCGCCACGCCCAAAATCGTCGCTTCGGCGAGCGGCGAGTTATAGACTTGCTTCGGATAGGCGTCTGACAACGATTTCGTCAGGCCGAAGACGCCGCCCTTGGGGTCCTCGATGTCTTCGCCGAACATGATGACGCCGGGGTCGTCGGCCAACGCCTTGTGCATCGTCTTGTTGATGGCCTCGACCATCGTCTGGGGGCCGGCCTCGATAGGCGGGCGCTCGACCTTGTCCTCGTCACCCCAGCAGTGGGCAAACACTTCTTCGGCTTTGGGGTCGGCGTCCTTCTCGGCCCGGATGTAGTCCTCGTCGACTTCGGTGGCCACCCTGGCCTGCATGGCGTCGAACTCCGCCATCGTCAGCTTGCCGTCGCTGACCAGTTCGTCACGGAGCAACGTGATCGGGTCTCGGGCGGCCATGGCGTCGATCTCCTCTTGTGGCCGGTACACCCGGTGGTCGTCCGAACTGGTGTGGCTGCTCAGGCGGTCGATGTCGAACCAGATTAACGTCGGGCCCTCGCCAGACCTTGCCTTGCGGACGGCCTCGGCACCCGCTTTGTCGACCAAATCGACGTGCCGCCCGTCGACCTTGACAAGGCGCTCCTGGCTGATGACACCGCCGAAGTTAAGCGGCATGAACTGTTCGGTCGGCGTGCTGATGCCGTACTTGTTGTCCTCGATCGCCAGGATGAGGGGGAGGTTTTCCTGGACGGCAAACGCCCAGGCCTCGTAAAACTCGCCTTGGCGCATCGCGGCGTCGCCGACGGTGGCGAGCACGACGCTGTCCTTGCCGTCGAGCTTCATGCCCCATGCCGTGCCGGCGGCGGGGATCAGCCCACCCCCGGTCGGGGTGCAGACGCTCATGACGTTGTGCTTGCGGCTGCTGTAGTGGCCGGGCATCTGTCGACCGCCGCTGCTACTCGCGCGTTTGGCAAAGTAGGCGAGGGCCAACTCGTAGTTGGTGAGCCCGCGGGCGAGCATCAGGGCGCGGTCGCGGTAATAGGGGTACAGCCAGTCGTCTGGGCGCAGGTGGCCGGCCAGGCAACCCAGGGCCTCGTGGCCCATGCCGCTGACTTGGAACCATCCCTTGCTCTGGCGGAGCAAAATGCCTTCGCGGCGGTCACCTTCGCGGCTCAGCATCATGAGCCGCAAGTATTCGAGCTTGTTCAGGGCGTGGGTGGCAGAAACCGCAGACATCGCTTCCTCATGTTTCATCGTTGAAACCTGGGTCCGACAGAAGGCCTGGACTCACCTTCATTATGGGCCTTTGGTGGCGGCGGCTTTGGGCAGGTCGGCCAGGGATTTCACTTGGCCGTCTAGCGTCACCGCTTTGGCCTGGGGGTCAATCTTGGCCTCGGCACCGGGATCACCGTGGGCGTTCCACGCGGCGTCGTGCGATTCGTAGGCCAGGACAGTCGTTGCAGGGTCGCCGGCTTCAGACTTGGTCTTTTGGGACAGTGCTTCGTTGAACGAGTAGCCAAAGCCTGACTCACCGCCCGAGGGGCCATGGAGCTTCTTCTTGGTCTCCGAATCAGCCATGTCAGCCGTCTTCATGCGGTTGAACGCCTCGTCCATCCAGCCGGAACCGTCGGGAAACTGCCCTTCGGAGTCGTAGTACGACATGATCGCGGTTTGGATCGCTTTCAGGTTGGCGACGGAGTCGCCTTTGTAGGTGCGTCGGGTCGTCCCCTCCAGGTAGCCGGTCCGGTTGAGGAAACCGACCAGCGGGCCGAAGTAGTACCACGCCGCGCCTATGACGCCCAGTGCGACCACGGCCGCGACGATCCTCTTGGTGTTCCTGCCCGCCATCGTTCCGCTGCTTGTAGAATCCAAGACGTGTCGGAACCGGCCCGAGTTTCCCTTTGTTGCCTGCCGACGCCTCTGCACCGGCTTCCCCGTCTGTCGGCGGAGCTCGGCGTCGACCTGTGGGTCAAGCGGGACGACCTGACCGGATTCGCCTTCGGCGGCAACAAAGGTCGCAAGTTGGAGTACATCATCGCCGACATCGTCGCGTCGGGGGCCGAGGTCGTCGTCACGTGCGGCTCGACGCAGTCCAACTTTGTCCGTCAGCTCGGCGCCGCATGCGCGGTGCACGACATCGCCTGCCATGCGGTCGTCATGGACCTGCCCCGGCCGGACGGGGCCGCACCGGTCGGCAAGGGTGACGGGACGGGAGGCAACGTGGTGCTCGACGAGCTGTTCGGAGTCACCCTCCACCGCATCCCCGACGGGGGCTGGACCGAGTTGGAGGAAGCCGCCGCTGGGCTGGCCGGGCAGATCCGCGCCGAGGGCAAGAGGACAAGGCTTGTCCCCTTGGGGGGCAGTGGCCCGCTCGGGGCGTTGGCGTTCTGGCGCGCCGCCCACGAGGTCCAGACGCAGTTCGAAGGCGTCTTCGACGCCGTGGTGACGGCGAGCAGCAGCGGGAGCACCCAGACCGGTCTGGCCTGTGCGTTCCATGGCACCCGTACCCGTGTCATCGGCGTCTCCGCCGACCCCGAGCCAGAGATCGCCGACGACCTCAGCCGGCTGTCCCACGAGTTGGCCGCGGTCCAGCCGCGGTGTCCGGCCCTTGCCCCCCACGAGTTCGATTTCCGATTGGATTGGGTCGGGCCGGGATATGGCCTTCCCAGCGAGGAGGGGCAGGCCGCGATGGAACGGATGGCCCGGGCCGAAGGGATCGCCTTGGATCCGGTCTACTCGGCCAAGGCATGCGCCGGGCTCTTCGCGATGGTGAGCTCAGGCGAGTTGAAGGGCAGCGTCTGCCTTTGGCACACCGGGGGCACTCCCGCCCTCTTCGCCACCCCTTAGGGTCGGCGCGGGGCCATCGTGTAGACCGAGTCGACCAGGCTGTATGTCGTGGTTGAGAACCGCCAGTAACCGTAGGCGAGAAAAGTCACGAGGAACGTGACCAAGGCGATGTTCATCGGGCGGGTGTTCGTGTCGACCTGTTTGCGCTTGACCAACCCATAGATGGCCAAAACGGCGCCGAGTGTGTATGCCAGGTAGAGCAGCGGCCCGAACGGATGGGCGTGGAAGGCCCCGGCCCAGTCGCCGTGCAGGAGGAAGGTCCAGCTTGTCGTCAGGCCGCATCCGGGACAAGGCCGATGGAACAGCGCGACGCTGGGGCAGGGGGGCAGACCGAGTTGGGTGTGGGTCGCGTGGCCGAGGGGCGACGGGCGCATCGCCAAGCCAAGCACAGTGCAGACGACCCAAGACGCCACCCAGACGGCCTGGCCCTGCAACTGCCGGGCCCGCTCAGCCGGTCGGAACGTCCACATGGCGGTCACTGCTTGGAATGACGATCTTGGGCTGAAGCAGGTTTCCGTCGGCGTGGGCCAGGCAGATCAAGTTCCCGTCAACCCCCTGGACGAGGACGGTCCCCGACGGCCCGGACGAGGCGACGACGCGGCCGTGCCGGAGGTCGGCGGCGACGCCGTGGTCGACGGTGAGCCATGGCAGGTTGTGCATCGCCTTGGACATGGGGACGAGGTCGGTCTCGGTCACCGCCTTTGGGCCGACGGCGTCAGCCACGTCGTGGGTCCCCACCCGCGTACGCCGCAAGCGCGAGACATGGGCCGGGCATCCGACGGCTTGGCCGAGGTCGTGCACCAGACTCCGGACGAACGTGCCGCCGCCGCACACGACTTCCAGAGTCATGGTGTCCTCGCTCTGGCGGCGGATCGAAATAGACGATATCGACACTTTTCGGTATGGAACGTATACAGAGTCACCGCGACGGGCGTATTCGTACAGCTTTTTGCCGTCGACCTTGACCGCGCTGTGGACGGGCGGTCGTTGCATGGTCTCGCCCAGGAAACTCGGCAGGGCCGCCCTGAGTTTCCTGTCTAGGTCGGCGGGTACCTCGGCGCGGTGGGTGACCTCGCCCTCCAAGTCGTAGGTGGAGGTCGCCAGGCCAAAGGTCGCGTCGACTTCATAGACCTTGGGTTCGAGGTCCAGGTAGTTCAGGAACCTTGTGGCATGGCCGACCGCGACGACCAGGAGGCCGGTGGCAAGGGGGTCGAGCGTGCCGGCGTGACCGACCCGTTTCGTGCCGAGCCGTTTTCTGACGTGGTAGACGACGTCGTGAGACGTCATGCCTGCCGGTTTGTCGATCAGCAGCAGACCAAGCACGCCTTCAGGGCCTCGACAAGCCGCCGCTCGGCTTCGTGCACGTCGCCGTCGAAGGAGACACCGGCGGCGTTCTTATGCCCGCCGCCCCCGAACTGCTGGGCGACGCTGGCCACGTCGATGCTCGAACGTGACCGCAGGCTGCCCCGGATCTTGCCGGGCCTGTGCTCGCGCAAGACGGCGGCGACCTGCACGGTCTCGACACTGAGCAGTTCGTTGGCGAGGCCCTCGGTGTCTTGGTCGGAAGCTCCGTAACGCTCGAAAACGGGATTGGGGACCACGACCCAGGCCAGCTGGCCGTCGCATTCCAGGTTCATGTTAGCGAGCACGTGGCCGGTCAGCCGCGCGGCGGGCAACCGTCGGCTCATGTAGACCGCCTCGGCGATCTCGACCATGCGGGCCCCCGCTTCCAAGAGCCTGGCGACCAGGTGGAGCGAGTGCGACGTCGTGTTCGAGTAGCGGAAGCTGCCCGTGTCGGTGACGATGCCGGTGGCCAGGCAGGTCGCCATCTCGCGGGAGATGTGGACGTCGGAATCAAAGAAGAGGTCGCAGAGGATCGCGGCCGTCGCGGGGGACTGGGTGCTGACGATACGCAGGTCGCCAGGCGACTCCATGGGGACGTGGTGGTCGATGACGACCAAAGTCTCGACGCCCTCAAACGCGCTGGCGACGCGCCCCAGACGGGCGACCGCCTCCAGGTCCACGACGATGCCGACGTCGGCCGGGCCGGTGGGGGCCGACTTGATCCGGTCGACGAAGGGGAGCCAGGTCAGGTTGTTGGGCGGTGGGTCTTGGCAGAGGACGTCGTGGTCAAGCCCCAACTGGTCGAGCCAGAGGGACACGGCGAGGGCCGACCCCAGGGCGTCGCCGTCGGGGTTCATGTGGGTGCCGACCACGGCACGCTTCTTTCCCTGCAACGCACTCTTGAGAGTGGGGAGCTGGGCACTGATCCATTGGGGTGTACCGTCCTGGGCCAACAGCCGATCATACCTGTGAGGTGAGACCGCGCCCGGACACCTCGACCGATGCACGCAGGTAACCTTCCCCCAGGCATGGAACCAGGATCTGACGCCCCCTTGGTGCCGTTGCGTATCCGCGACAGCGTGACGCCGTGGCCCCGGTCGGTGAAGGTCAGACGCCTGGCGTGGATGTGCTTCCATGCCCTTGTCTTCCGCGTCGGGGTCAAGTGGTTTGGCAAAGAGTGGCGGGCGCGGCTCTTGCGCCTGTGGGGCGCCCAGATCGGAGAGAACACCAACATCGCCCCGTCCGTGAAGATCCTCCAACCGTGGCGGCTCGTCGTCGGGGACTGGACCAGTCTGGCGGAGGACGTGGAAGTCTATAACTTCGATTGGGTGCGGCTGGGCGACCAGACCGTGGTGTCGCAGCGGACCTACCTCTGCACGGGGACGCATGACTTCACCGACCCGACCATGCCCCTGACGTTCAAGCCGATCACGATCGGGAGCGAGTGCTGGATTGCGGCAGAGGCGTTTATCGGGCCGGGGGTCGTGGTCGGCGACCGGACGGTGGTTGGGGCCCGGTCCGTCGTCGTCAAGGACTTGCCGCCGGGTATGGTCTGCGCCGGCCACCCGTGCAAGCCACTCAAGCCGCGCGTTGTCCGGGCCGAGTCCGCCATTGTGCGTGACGTCGAAATGTACCGACAATAATCCGAAGCTATGGTCTCCGTGATGATCCTGACGAAGAACGAGGAGCAGGACCTCCCCGGCCTTTTGGAGACCCTCACCTGGTGCGACGACATTCACCTTTACGATTCGTTCAGCACCGACCGGACCGTGGAGATCGCCGAGGCGGCCGGGGCTAAGACGACCCAGCGCGTCTTTGACAACTGGTCGGCCCACCAGAACTGGGGCCTGGCAAACATCCCGTTCAAGTACCCCTGGGTCTTGTATGTGGACGCCGACGAACGGGTGACGCCAGAGCTTGTCGAATCGGTCAAGCGCGCGGTCGCGGACCCGGGTGACAACGTCGCGTTCAAGATCCAGCGCCGCGACTTCTTTCTCGGCACGTGGCTGAAGCATGCCCAGGCCACACCCTACTATTCACGGCTCTTCCGGCCCGAGAAGATGCGCTACGAACGGCTGGTAAACCCCTTGTCGGTCATTGACGGGCCGTCCGCGGAAATCACCGGCTACCTCGACCACTACCCGTTTAGCAAAGGGATCTCCCATTGGGTGGCCCGGCACAATTCGTACAGCACATTTGAAGCGCAGCAAATCGTGGACAACCGGGAAGGCAAGGAGTCCTTTTCACTGGGTAAGGCCCTCTTTGCCAAGGACTTTGTCACGAAGAGGTACCACCAAAAGGAGCTGTTCTATAAGTTGCCCCTACGGCCGCTTGTGAAGTTCTTGATCCTCTACTTTGGCAAACGGGGATTTTTGGACGGTCGCGCCGGCTTGACCTACTGCTGTCTCCAGAGCATTTACGAGTACTTCATCGTGTTGAAGACCCGCGAACTGGAAACCGGCGTCAAGTGACCGAAGCATCAGGGCACCGTCGGGTCAAACCCCGACGGTGAAATACTCCCAACCGGCTGACTCGACCTCGTCCCGCTGCCAGAGGCGGCGTCCGTCGAAGAGGACGGGAGAATTGACGACGCCCTTGAGCGCGCCCAAGTCCAGCTTGCGGAACTCTTCCCATTCCGTCACGAGAATGACAGCGTCGGCCCCCGAGAAGACGTCGGCGGGACGGTCCATGTAGCAGATGCCGGGGTGGAGTTGTTTGACGTTGGGCATCGCCACCGGGTCATGGGCGACCACGTTGGCACCTTGGTCGGTGAGGAAGTCGATGATCTCCAGCGACTTGGCGTCGCGGATGTCGTCGGTGTTAGGCTTGAACGCCAAGCCGAGGAGGCCGATCGTCTTGCCTCGCAGCGAACCGAGTCGGGCTTGGAGCCGGGTCAAGAAGTGCAGGGTCTGCTCGTTGTTGATCTGGTCGGCGGCGGTCAGGAGGTCGAACCGGTAACCGAGCCTCTCGCCAGTCTTGGTCAGGCCCTGGACGTCCTTGGGGAAGCAACTCCCGCCCCAGCCCAGGCCGGCCTTGAGAAACTGGTCGCCGATCCGCTTGTCCATTCCCATGCCGATGGAGACTTGCTCCACGTCCCCGCCGCACCGCTCGCAGATGCGGCTGATCGCGTTGATGAAGCTGATCTTGACGGCGAGAAAACTGTTGCTGGCGTACTTGATCAGCTCGGCGCTGGGTCGGCTGACGACGAGGGTCGGGGCGTTCAGTGGCGCGTAGACGGCTTTCATTTTCTCTGCGGCGGCCTCGTCGTCCGTGCCGATGACGATCCGGTCAGGGTTAAGGGTGTCCCAGATCGCCGAGCCCTCCCGGAGGAACTCGGGGTTACTGACCACGGTGAAGAGGTCTTGGGGGACGCCGGCGTCGAGGATGAGGTCTTCGACAAGGTCGCCGGTCCCGACCGGGACGGTCGACTTGTTGACGACGACCGTCGGTTTGTCGATCGCGGTCGCGACCTCGGCGGCGACGGCCTTGACCATGCTGATGTCGGGAGTCCCGTCGGCCATCGGCGGCGTACCGACGGCGATGAAGACGACTTCGGCAGAACGCGTGCCTTCGGCGACAGACGTCGTCGTCACCAGGTTGCCGTTGGCAATATTGCGGGCCAAGATCTCGTCGAGCCCGGGTTCATAGATGGGTGAAACACCCGACTTGATCTTGTCTAGCTTGCTTTGGTCTCGGTCGACGCCGATGACGTGGTGGCCCAAGTCGGCCAAGACGGCGGCGGTCACGAGGCCGACATAGCCCGTTCCAACGACGCAGATTTTCATGAGTTCTTTTCTGGATTATTGACGCTGGGCCAGCCTTTTCTAGGCCGACTTGCGCAAGTCACGGGCTTCTTCCAGGACACGGATGAAGTCAAGGACGGACTGTTCCAGTTCGAACTTGTCGTGGAAGCACTTCACCGCCGACTGGCCCATCGCCGTCTTCTCGTCGGCGCTCATTGCCGAGAACCGTTCCAGCAAGCTGTCCGTTCCCGCCTGGTCGTCCGAGGCGACAAGGCCGCTACCCGTTGATGAGACTTCCTGGTGGATGTTGACCTTGTCCGAAATGAGCACGGGCTTGCCACAGGACATCGCCTCGGCGACGACTTGGCCGAAGTTCTCTTGGTGGGACGGTAGGACAAAGGCCTCGCAAGTCTCGAAGGCGCCCCACTTGGCGTCACCGGTCAGCATTCCAGGCCAGATGATTCGGTCACCGACACCCAGCGCTTGCGCCCTGTCCTTGAGCCCAGGGACGATGCCGACGGGGTCGGGCCCGGCAACAACGAGGAGGGCGTCGGGCTGGGTCGCGGCCAGCCGGGCAAAGGCCTGGACAAGCAGATCGACCCCCTTCTTCGGATGGATCCGGCTCAGGTACAGCAGAAAGTTGCGGCCCTGGGCTTCCGGCACCTTAGCAAAAAAGGCAGCCCGGGCGGCGTCGAGGTCATATTCAGGCTTGCTGATGCCATAGGCAATGACCCTCTCATTGCATCGGTAGGGCCAGAAGGACTGGCGGGCGAGGACACGTTCTTCTTCGGTGGTGAACAGGGTGACCACGGCGTCGCGGACCTGGGGATAGATGGCCCAGTACCAGAACATGTACTTCTTGACCATCTTGAGGGGAAAGGCCCGGTTGAAATACGGGTCGAGGAACCCGTGGAGAAAGGTGACCATTCTGTGGTGATGGCCACGAAGGGCCCTCCACGTGGCATAGCAGCAGGGCTCAAAGATGGCATGGAGGACGACAAAGTCGTATTCGTCCCTGTGCTCCCTTATCCAAGGCTCGACGTTAGATGAGTAGCGGAACCTTCCCGTGGGGCCCACCGCATGGACTTTAACGTCGAGATCGGACAAGAATGCGGCATGCGGATCATCGACCGTGAGGATTTCGGACTCGTGGCCGAGCCTGTTGAGCTCGCGGCTGGCCGACAGCGTCCAATTGGCTGGGCCTCCGTGGACTGGGTCCATTGAGGTGATGACGTGCAGAATCCGCATCTTTAGGTTCAAGTGTACCGTTCGTTGGTCGCCTTCCACGATTATCGGCAATGCCTGGCTGGCCCCTGCACTGGCGAGGACCAATATGGAACATTGGATTGGGTGGGAACTTATCCGCCGGACGGGAGGTTCCGCCGAGAAGCGGTCTGATCTATGTGTGGAATCGCAGGCATGTTCAATTACCGGGCTGAATCACCGGTAGATGCGGATAGAGTTCGGCAGATGTGCGACTCAATGGTTCACCGAGGTCCCGATGACCAGGGGCTATGGACAGACGAGAAGCGTCAGGTCACCCTTGGTCAACGGCGCCTGGCGATAATCGACCTCTCTCCTCTTGGGCACCAGCCGATGCATTGGGCCGATGGTCGATATACGATTACCTTTAATGGCGAAATCTATAATTATCAGGAGCTGCGCGAACAGCTCTTGTCGCAAGGCCGGCAGTTCAGGTCGCACAGTGACACGGAGGTGTTGCTCGCCCTCTATGAGCGTGACGGCGAAGAAATGTGTAGCCTGCTTCGAGGTATGTACGCCTTTGTCATCTACGACAAGGTCGAAGAAAAGGTGTTCATCGCTCGAGATCCTTATGGAATCAAACCCTTCTACTACGCCGACTGTGGTGGTGTTTTCACGTTCGCCAGCACTGTAAAGGGAGTCGAGCGCTCAATGAAGTTCGACGACTCACTCGATCCGGCTGCGGTTGTCAGCTTCTTTGTGTGGGGGTACGTTGCTACCCCTCATACGCTACGAAAGGGAATTCGCGAGCTTCCCGCTGGGCACAGGATGGTAGTCAGCAAAGAAGGCATTGGTACCCCTCGGCAGTTTTACAGCCTTTCGGAAACGATGGCGCGTGCTGCCGAGACTTCGATCAGGCCTGAGGCGATGCGCGAAGCGTTGGTCGAAGCAGTCCGAGACTCGATTCGCCACCATCTGATTTCTGACGTACCGGTCGGACTCTTCTTGTCGGCAGGAGTAGATTCTACAAGCCTGCTCAGTGCCATGCATGGCCTGGGGTACCCATCGACGACCTTGACCCTTGGATTTCAAGAGTACAGAGGAACGGGCTTGGATGAGGTCGGCATTGCTGAGCAGGTTGCTAAGCAACTTGATGCCAGCCACCAGACCATTTGGATCGAAGGCAAAGAATTCGGTTCCGACCTTGAGGACATCGTTGAGAAGATGGATCAACCGAGTGTAGACGGAGTAAACACCTACCTTGTTAGCAAGTATGCCCGTCAAGCTGGGTTCACAGTTGCGGTCTCCGGCCTTGGTGGCGACGAGCTCCTGGGCGGATACGTTTCCTTTACTCAGATTCCAGAGATCGTCAAGAGAACTCGTTGGGCGGCGGGAATGCCATGGCTGGGGCGAGGCCTCCGCAAACTTGCGTCTCCAATTGTCAGTAGGTTCACGAGCCCAAAGATGGCAGGTGTGTTTGAGTACGGTGGCAGCGTCCCAGGGGCCTACCTCCTTCGCCGCAGCCACTTTTTGCCCCACGAACTGTTTAAGTTTCTGGATCCAGAAATTGTGACAAAAGGCTGGGAGGAACTTCAAACACTTCAGAAATTGCAGGATTCTGCAAGGGGAGGAGCCTCGACATATGAAAAGGTTGCTCTGCTTGAGGCTCAGTGGTACATGCGCAACCAGTTACTACGGGACTCGGATTGGGCGGGAATGGCCCACAGCATAGAACTCCGGGTTCCGCTAGTTGATATCAAGCTGTTTGAGGCAATGGCGCCGTTCATTGTCAGAGGGGTCGCCCCGCATAAGGACGACTTGGCTGCATGCCTACACCCTAGTGTGCGAGACACAATCGTCAATCGACCAAAATCTGGCTTCTCCGTGCCTGTCCGACAGTGGCTCATGGAGGAGGACGCGTCAAACAGCGAAAGGTCAGTGCGCGGCTTCGCCAAGATGATAGGGCGTCGGTTCGGAATTCCAGTCTCCACTGGCCCGGGGGGCCGACCTGCTGTCGGCCCGATGGCTGATAACCGGTCAGGTACCTTCTGACCGTCTCATGTGCGGCATTGCTGGTTATGTAGGGCCGAGAAACGCGGTCGACGTGGTCTTTGACCAGCTGAAACGGCTTGAATACCGGGGTTATGACAGTGCCGGGCTCGCCTATGTCCAAGACGGTGGACTGCACGTCCTCAAGAAGGCCGGGAAGCTGACCGGGCTCGGCGGGCTCTTGGCCGAGCAAGGCCCGACCGCCCACACTGCCATCGCCCACTCGCGGTGGGCGACCCATGGCGGGCCGACCGACCTCAACGCGCACCCGCACCATGACCAAGCCGCCCGCATCTCGGTCATCCATAACGGGATCATCGAGAACTACCTGGAGCTGAAGGCCGACCTCACGAGTCGGGGGCACACCTTCCAGTCGGAGACCGACACGGAGGTCGCCGCCCATGTGATCGGCGAGGAGTACGGTGACGGCGTCGACCTGACCGAGGCCGTCCGACGGGCGGTCGGCAAGCTGAAGGGGGCGTTTGCCTTCGTCGTGGTCAGTTCGGCTGAACCCGGCACGATTGTCTGTGCGCGCAACGCCAGCCCGCTCATCGTCGGGTTCGGCGAAGGGGAAGCGATGGTGGCCAGCGACATCCCCGCGCTTCTGCCATACACCCGGCGCGTGGCCGTGTTGGAGAACGACATGGTGGCGAAGGTCACGACCGAGTCCATCGACTTCTTCTCCCTGGACGGGCGCCCGATGGAGGCGAAACCGTTTGACGTCGAATGGGACGCGGTCGCCGCGGAAAAGGGCGGTTACGAGCACTTCATGCTCAAGGAGATCCATGAGCAACCCGAGGTCGTGCACCAGTGTCTGGCGGGTCGGATCGAGGGTGACCATGTCCGGCTGGACGGGCTCTTCAGTGATCATGTCTGGCACGAGATCGACCGGATCAACATCATCGCCTGCGGCACCGCCTACCATGCCGGCCTCATGGGGAAGTGGATGTTCGAGCGGATGCTCCAATTGCCGGTCGATGTCTTCTACTCCTCGGAGTTCCGCTACGGGGAGCCTCTCCTGTCGCCGCGCTCGCTGGCGATCTTTGTCAGTCAGAGCGGTGAGACGGCCGACAGCTTGGCCGCCCTGCGGCTCTGCAAGGCCCGGCGCATCCGCACCTTGGGTGTGGTGAACGTGGTCGGGTCCAGCATCGCGCGCGACTGCGACCGGGTGCTCTACACCCAAGCCGGCCCGGAGATATCGGTGGCGAGCACCAAGGCGTACATGGCCCAGGTCTTGGTCCTGCTCCTCCTCGTCGCCCACATCGCCCAGGTCCGAGAAATGCCGGGGGTCCGCGTGCCGGAGATCGTCCAAGACCTCCGGGGCTTTGCTGAGGTGGTCCGGCAGACGCTCGACCTTGAGCCCAAGGTCAAGGCCCTTGCCGAACGGTTCAAGGATTCTGGTCTTGTCTTTTTCTTGGGCCGTAACGCGGACGCCCACGTGGCGCTTGAGGCCGCTTTGAAGCTTAAGGAAATCGCCTATGTGCCGACCCAAGAGTGTCCGGCCGGCGAATTGAAGCACGGCCCCTTGGCCCTGGTGGAGCCTGGCGTGCTTGCCGTCTTTGGCGCGACCGACGACGAGACACGGGACAAGGTGCTCTCCAACATCAAGGAGGTCCAGGCCCGAGGCGGCACGGTGGTGGCGTTGGCGACCGAGCCGGTGGGCCAATGGGACCGGGAGGTGGACACTTTGTTGCCGGTCCCTCGCTGCATGACCAAGGCCCTTTCCGCATTGGCGACCGTCGTGCCTTTGCAACTTTTGGCGTACCATCTGGCAAATGCGCGTGGATGTGAGATCGACCAACCTCGCAACCTTGCTAAGTCCGTGACGGTCGAGTGACGGAAAGTAACGCATAAGCGTTCTCGCGCGTTGGTACAATCATCTCCGGAGGCCCGTGGATGACGGGGCACGGCATTGACCGGTGTCCTCCAGTTCCGGCGTTGGACGGACGATCATTGAGGCTTGGAGCAGGGTATGGCAGCACCGACGACAAGGGCCCAGTTCGCGATCGAAAATGAAGCGGTCGCGACTCTTGAGCCGCGTGTAATCCGCTATCGGAAGCGGAAGCGCATCTTGGACATCCTCGGCTCGCTCTTGTTCTTGACCGTCTTCTTTCCCCTGATGTTGCTCATCGCCGTCCTTGTGAAGCTGACGAGCAAGGGGCCGGTGTTCTATGTGTCCAAGAGGGTGGGGCTCTGCGGACGGATCTTCCCGTTCTACAAGTTCCGCTCGATGTATGTCGACGCCGACAAGCGCAAGGCCGATCTGGCGTCGCAAAACGAGAAGGACGGCCCGATCTTCAAGATGAAGGACGACCCTCGCGTGACCAAGGTCGGCAAGTTCTTGCGGAAGTACAGCCTTGACGAGTTGCCCCAGTTCATCAACGTGCTGGTCGGCGACATGAGCCTAGTCGGGCCTCGACCGCCCTTGCCGCACGAGGTCAACGAGTACGACGCCTATGCCGCGGAGCGCCTTTCGGTGCGTCCTGGCCTCACGTGCTACTGGCAGATCATGGGCCGAAGCGACCTGTCCTTCGACGAATGGATGAAACTCGACCATCGGTACATGCAAGAGATGAACCTGTGGGTCGATTTGAAGATCCTCTTCCTGACGCCCTGGGCGATTCTCCGGGGCCACGGGGCCTACTAAGAGTAGGAACTCTCACACTTTCCGGCACCGATTGGAGCAAACTCTGCTTTCCTGATGTTGTAGAGATGTGCCATGGGCCGCATTTGACTGTGCGTTCCTGGTCATTGGAGACCAATAATACGAAAGTGGGAGTTCTGGGCTGACCTATGGCTGACAACGACACACTGGCAGTGAGCGCGCCGCTGGGCGAACCTGTCGCTGAACAACCGAAGCGGCGTGGCTTTGACCTTGACGCGGCCTTGGCGCTGCTGAAGCTGCCTGC